>JBDKKN010000066.1:0-5185 GCA_039796075.1 Planctomycetota bacterium
GTGGGTGCCAACCGGACGAACAGATTCGCCCGAGGCTAAGCGGAACCTTGTGGAGCGCAGCCGTCCGCGTCCGAGGGTCCCGCGCGCAACGGAGGGGGCGGGGGACGGCTCAACTCACTTCACCCGCGCGCAACGGAGGGGGCGGTCGACAACTCAACTCACTTCACCCGCGCGCAACGGAGGGGGCGGTCGACAACTCAACTCACTTCACCCGCGCGCAACGGAGGGGGCGGTCGACGACTCAACTCACTCGGACCGCACATCGCCTATCCCCAAAAACGCCCAGAGCGCGGAACTTCGTCCGCGCTCCTGAGAACAGGCGCCTGAGCGCCCGTCCGGGTGTCTAGTCTCGCGGCTCAGCAGAGCGCGAGGAAAGCGAAGGCAGCCAGGACGAGAATGCGGCGGGCGTTCTCTTCGACTGAGATCACATGGGTTGCTGCTATGGCGACTGCGCGCATGGTTCTTGTCTTTGCTTTTCGAGTACTTGAGGCGCGGGGGACGGCGTCAGCCGTTGACCCCCCCGCGCTACGATGTAAGTCTGTCCCAATACCCCCAGTTCGTCCACTCCTGTGAGGATGAAACGAGCGTAAACTTGTGAAATCACGATGATTATGCGGTCCTTACTAGTCAAAACCATGGTTCTCGGACTTATCAGTGGAAGCTTCTGGCTTCCGCGAGTGGTTTCCGCAGGTGCGATGGTGTGGCAAAGCGGCCAAAACACCCTGCCCGACCCTGCCAATGCGGTGTCGACGTTCTTTGCCGTCCGCGCGTGGCTGGATGCTGGCGGCACTGGAGCCGCCGTTGCCACGCCTGCCGACGTCCATAGCGCCGCGATAGTGCTGCGCATGCGCGGCCGCATCGTAGGAATTGGGCACGATGCTGGCGATACCAACAAGACCGGCATTGTGGACCGCGCCCTGCGCTCCGCGCTTGATGCGGCGCGTGCGCGGCGTACATCGCAGCCAACCACTGCGAACGAGAATGATTCCATCGGAACGCTCGTCACGCTGGAACTTGAACTTGCAGGCGCTCGCGAACCGTTGATCGGTCGCACCTTTGAAGAAGTTGCCCGCAGCATTGAGCCCGGCGAGTGCGGGTTGCAACTCACCGACGCTGCGCGCACTGCGTACGAACCAGCGTCGCAACTCTTGGCGCGGCGCATGGCCTCGCCCGTCTCGCGCGCGGTGCTTGCCATGGTCACTGAACTTGGTCTGCCGCCACGAGATCTTCCTGATCTGCAAGCGCTTGGCGGAAACACCGCTATGTATGCGTCACGTTCCATTCGCCTAGCGCAACATGATCCAGCCAGCAGCCCGTTCACGCTCGCGCGCGTGCTACCTGCCATTTCCACCGCGCCTGCATCACGTGCGGACGCAGTCACTGCATGCGCAGCGATCATCGCTCGCCTGGCCGCGCAACTTGAAACCGCTCCCGCTGCCGAAGGACTTCCCGCCGATGCGGGCGCGCAAATGGCACGCACCGGGTTGCGCGGTGACTACGTGATTGCCGCCGATCGCTATGAGCCATTCGCGGCCGGCGCGACCGAACAAGCGCTGTGCGCGTGGGCACTTGCACGCGCCGCCGCAACCGGAAGCTTTCCGGAAACACTACGAAATCAGGCACAATCAGCTGCCATTTCCGTGCTCCGCGCGTTGATGGATCACGACACTTCCGAGCCTGACCCCGCTGCAGAACCGGCCGCAGTTGCGTACGCGACACTTGCAATGGCCGAACTTACTGCTAGCAATGCCACGATCGATGCGCCATTTGCAGCATCAATGACCACCGCACTCGGCCGCCTGCTGGCACCCGCCAACCTTGCCACTCTGCGCCCGCACGTGCAAGCCGCTGTGCTTGATGCCGCTGCAGCACTTCATGCAGCGCGGACTCCCGTCGTTCCAGAGAAGGACCTGATCGCTGCGTTGGATGCCGCGTGGAAATCGATCGACCCTGCAGAACTTCCAATCGTGGCGCCCTTTCTCATCGATGCAGAAACTCGTTGCGCGCCCCATACATGGGAACAGCGCATGAACGCACATCGCAGCACACTTGATGCCGCGCGCACGGTCCTCCTTGGAACGCAAGTGCAAGCCGACAGTGCCGATCGTCCCACTTCGCTCCTTGATATGCCGGGCGCGTATCCGATGGCAGGCTCAAGTGCCGGGCGAATTTCTGCGCAGTCCACGCGGCCGCAATTCTTCATGGCAATGACCGCGGGACTTCCCGCAACACGATCGCCAGCACGCGATGCGGAAGACGGCAATACACTCGCACTGGCCATTCGGTTTGTGCAGCAATTGCAGGCTCCAGCAGCGATCGCCTACTGCGCGCCCGCACCCGAGCGCGCTCGCGGGGGCGTGCTCGCTTCGCCGGCGGACGCTTCGCAACCAGCGGCCGCGCAGGCATTCGCCATCTTGGCGCTCACGGAGTCCGAGCGGGCCTTGGCGCGTTTGGCGTTGCCGGCTGATCCCGCTCGCGGGAAATGAGTGCATTTTGAGCCATTCAAGCCGCATCGGTACAGATCCGTGGCGATTCTCGGATCGGAAACCGCAACTGCAACCGTACACTTGCTCGGCGCGGACGACTCCGCGGCCGCGGTCCTCGCTTGGAGATCTTCATGATGCGCATTCAGTCCACTCTCAGTGCCGTGATTGGGCTCGCCACACTTGTGGCGGTCGCTCCTGCTTCCGGTCAGAATCTCTCTGAGCGCATCAATACCGTGCTTGAGCAGCGCGCCGCTAAACAGGCAACCGCCAAGGGACCGATCCTTCGTGCGCTGCTGACCACCAGCATCAGTGTGAAGTTTGAAGACACCAAGGCAAAGGAAGCGTTTGCTTATTTCAAGCAACTGATCGGCGTAGAAATGGTGGTGCGCTGGTCTGATGATCCGGGCGCCAGCGATGGACTCGATCCCGAAGCTCGCCTGACGTTTGAGATGAACAGCGCGCAAGCGCTCGTGGTCCTCGAACGCATGATTGAAATGTCGACCACCGAGCCCGCAACGTGGCAGCTGCGCCAGGGCTACCTGGAAGTGGGAACGAAAGCGCGACTCAATGCGCGCGGCTCGCAAGAGACCCGCATCTATCCGATTCGAGACCTGCTGTTCGAAGCACCAACCTTTGATAATGCCCCCGAGTTCAACCTCGCCCAGTCAGTGCAAACTGGCGGCGGTGGTGGTGGCGGTGGTGGCACTGGTGGTGGCGGTGGCGGATTCGGCGGCGGTGGTGGCGGCGGCGGAGGCGGCGGTGGTGGTGGCGGCGGAGGAGGCGTTCCGTTCGGTACACCCGGCGAGCCACCAGAGCGCCGCGCTCCTGAAGAGAAGGCCGACCAACTCATCGAACTCATCAAGTCGCTGGTCGAGCCCGATGTGTGGCTTGACGACAGCGTTGCATCCATTCGTTACTACGACGGTTCGATCATCGTTCGCGCGCCGGACTACGTGCAGCGGCAAGTGGCTGGATACGGATCGCTGCCCGCGGAAGCACCGAAGCGCACGGGTGGGCGATACGTTGACATCACTGCGCCGATCGGCGTGTCCAAGGTGACTGGCTTTGGAACATCGACTGTCACGGGCGCAGCAGGCGGCGGCAGCACTGGAACCACCGGCGGCGCTGGTGGACGCGGCGGCGCAGGCACGGGTGCGGGCGGCGGCTCGTTCAGTCCGTCGGGCGGCGCGCCAACTGGACCAGGCGGAAGCGGTGCGAAAGGCAGCACGCCCGCGCCTGCAACGACACCTGGTACCGGCGCGAAACCGTGACGGGACGCGTTCGCGCACACGACCATCGCACCATTCGATCTGACCTCCGCAACTGCACGGGGGATGGTGTCACCCATGCGTTCATGGTTGGACTGGGCGAAACGAACTTTCCACTGTTTGCGCTCGCGCTCGGAAAGGGCGACGCCGTTGCCGGCCTGGTCTCCACCGTGCCACAATTGGTGGGCGCGGTGCTGCAAACGTGTGCGCCGTGGGGTATCGAACGCATGGGCTCGCCGCGCCGCTGGATCATGTTGTGCGCCACGATCCAATGCCTGAGCTTCGTGCCGATGGTGGTGGCTGCCATGCTGGGCGCCATGCCAACCTGGATGCTCTTTGCAGTGGCGAGTATTTACTGGGCCGTGAATTTGGGCGCTGCACCCGCGTGGAATACATGGGTTGGCGCGCTGTTCCCACGACGCATCCGTGTGCGTTACTTCGGATGGCGGTCACGCATCTATCAAATCTCCATCATGGGATCGTTGTTGGTGGGCGGACTGGTGCTGATGCTTGGTGACCCTGGTCGTGCGCAGCGGTTGTTAGGTATTGACATGGGTATCGACCTGGGATTGATGGCGGCCTTTGCCACCGTCTTTGGTCTTGCTGGCCTGTGCCGCTTGTGGAGCGTGCTGTTTCTCAAGCGCCAAGGCGAAGCACCCGGCCTCAATCTCAAGAATCATCGCCGGGTTGGCTGGATCGATTTCGCTCGGCGCGTCCGCGGCGGTGCGGACGGGCGACTCCTCGGCGCAGTGGTGTTAATGACCGTTGCTGTGCAAATTGCCCAGCCCTTCTACACGCCGTACATGAGCCGGCAGCTTGGATTTAGCGACGCCGCCGTGTTGGCAATGATTGCCGCAAGCTTTGCAGCAAAGAGCCTGACTGCTCCACTGTGGGGGCGCATCGCACAGAAACACGGCGCTCGGCGACTGTTCGTATGGGGTGCATTAGGAATTGTGCCACTCAGCGCGTTGTGGCTGGCGAGTCCCTCATTCTGGTACCTACTGGGTTTACAAGCACTCACCGGTGCCATGTTCGGCGCGTACGAATTGGGTTTCTTCTTCTTGGCACTCGAATCGATCCGCGAAGAGGAACGCACCAGCATGCTTGCGCTCTTCATGCTCTTCAACAGCTTTGCCGCTGCAGCCGGCAGCTTGCTTGGTTCCATCGCACTGACTGGAATGGGATCAATGGAAACCGTCGGCATGATGGGCGGCGCGTACGTCGCGATCTTTGCCATGAGCGCTGGGGTCCGCGCCTTGGCCTTCTTTGCGTGCACCACAGTGCGCGAAGAAGTGGCGCACGCCGTTCCAATTGCCATGCAAACACTGTCATTGCGACCTTCGGCAGGTAGTTTCGATGTACCCGAGCCTGCGTCGATTGAAGAAGCAGAATCGATGGGAACTACGCGATGAGGCCGCACTATGCCTGACG
>JBDKKN010000067.1:0-2749 GCA_039796075.1 Planctomycetota bacterium
GGATCAATTCCTGAACGCACCATTTCCATCAGGCGATCACGTTGATTCAATCGCAAACGCGCAAGCAGTGAACCGCCCGATCGTGCATCCCGGTCAATGTTTGCATCGTCAACAGGAGGCGTGTCAGCATCCGGCATGCCAGGCGCCGCGCCACGCTTGCCAGGTCGGCCCTTGCCACCACCACTGTCACCACCACCGCTCTTGCCCCATTCAGATGTTGCCAGTGCAATCAGTGCAGTGCGAGTCTGCGCATCGCGCGCGCGCATGATGCGATCGGTGTCCACGTCAAACTGGCGAACACCATCCACCCACGTCTGCATGCACCTCGCGTAGACACTCAGTGGGTCGGCGCTCCAAATCACAAAATCCGCATCTTTTCCACGCTCCAATGAACCGCACATGGCATCAATGCGCAACTGTTTGGCGGGATTGAGTGTGACAAACTTGATCGCCTCCTCGCGCGTCAGTCCGCCGTAGCGAACTGCCTTGGTTGCCTCAGTATTCATGTGACGTGCAAGCTCATCACTGTCAGAGTTGAAACTCGTGACGACGCCGGCCTTCCACAACATTTCACCGTTCCACGGTATCGCGTCCATGACTTCCATCTTGTACGCCCACCAGTCACTGAAGCTAGAAGCCCCGGCACCGTGACGGGCAATTTCGTCTGCAACTTTGTAGCCCTCGAGGACGTGCTGGAACGTTCCAATCTGGAACTTGAAATCATCCGCCACACGAATCAGCATGGCGATTTCGTCCTGCCGATAGCTGTGGCAATGAACGATCCGCTTGCCTTCCAGAATTTCGGCAAGCGTTTGCAGTTCGTAATCGGGTTGCGGCGGCATGGTTTGCGCGCGCATATTGTCTGGCAGTGCTTGGTATGCCAACTGCGCTGCTCGCCATTCACGCGCGGACTGGAAGCGATCACGGATCAACGCTTCCACGCCAAGCCGTGAGCCCGGATAGCGGTTCTTTCCGCGCACGACGTTCTCGCCAAGGGCGAACTTAATGCCTGGAATTGCGCCCTGCAGGGGAAAGGCGCTGGAATTTTGGCCCCAGCGGATCTTTACAACGGAGTTCTGCCCACCGATGGGATTCGAACTCCCATGCAACTGATTGGCCGCGGTGAGTCCACCGGCAAGTTGTCGATACCAATTGATGTCCTCCGGGTCGATGGCATCAGCGATGCGTACCTCGGCAGTGACATTTTGCGTCCACTCATTCACACCACCATCAATGCCAGTGTGACTGTGGCAATCGATCATTCCTGGAGTGACATGCATACCGGTTCCATCAATGACCATTGTGTCACCTAGACCACCAGTGAGTGTGGCACGTAGATTGCTACCCACCGCCACGATCTTTCCGTCCTTGATCAAGAGGTCTGCGTCAGTCAGAATGCCGCGGTCCGAGACAGTCCACACAGTGGCGTGTTCCACCAACAGCGACTTTGGCGCAACGCGTGTATCGACGCCGTACTCGGCCATCGGAAAGACACGGGGAATGGCGGCCAGTACCGGCTTGGGATCAAAGTCAGCATCCTCGCCAGTTGGTGAGGCCCCATCCTTTCCGTCCGCGCCACTGGTGCCACTTGCCCCACTCGCGCCACCGTTACCACCTGCTCCACCCGCGCCACCCGCGCCACCTGCCCCACCCGCGCCACCTGCTCCACCTGCTCCACCTGCTCCACCGTCACCACCCATGCCACCAGTTCCGCTCGCGCGCTTGTTCTTGCGCTCTTCCTTGGGATCGGGCACATCACCAGTGCGCGCTGTAGCAACGATCGTCCAACGAGCGACCCGTCCGTCAGCAGCGGTAAGCGTGAGTTCTGCGTTATCCCGAGTAGCAACGATTGTTCCACGTGCAGTGCCATCAGCCCCCAGTTCTTTGCTGGACATGGTGAATCCAACCCGCGCATCGTCGAAATTCGCTCCATCAGCGCGAACCTTCGGTGACTCGTTGCCCTTACCACTTGCTTGCGGAGTCGCGCTGCTGACTTCAGCACCATTGCCCTCAGGCGATTGAGCGTCCTTCTCCTTGGAGAACTTCGTCACCTTTGGAAGTCCAAACGAAACAGTGCGCTCATCCGCATCAATGGTCAACGACTCTGGAAACACAGTCAGTCCACCTGGCGAACTTGGCGCAGCCATGGCGTACACGCCCTTGAGCGGGAACTTGCTGACTGGTTCCACTTCATGTCGCAGTCCAGCGATCCACACTTCGCGGATCTTGGAATCTTCACCATAGAGGGGCCCCTTGCAGAGCACCAAGTTTGCCATGTGTCCAGCGCGCACTTCGCCCGCGATGTTTGACATGCCAAGCATGCGCGCGGGGTTGGTGGTGAGTGCTGCGAGCAGTTCGTCCTCGGTCGTTCCACACTTGGTGGCGCGCCGCGCCGCCTTGGCAAATTCCCCAACATTCTTCAATCGCACGGTGCTTGCCGCCGCAGGAACTCCCGCTCGTAAGAGTTCCGCGAGGTTGGTTGGCGCCAACGCCCATTGCTCCAGTTCGCGAAGGGACACCGCGTCGATTGCTCGCGGACTTTGCGTGTCAGGCGTCTTGGGAAAGTTGAACGGCACCACTACTGGTCGACCAGTAGCGCGCACCTCAGCCAGGCGCCGGAACTCAAATCCACTACCTACGAAGCCGGCATCAATGGACATCTCGCGGGCCAGCGCGTCGGCGCGCAATAAATTTCGTTCATCGCTGGCATCGAACCACACTCGCTGCTTCCCGTTTGCGGCTGCGTGGA
>JBDKKN010000068.1:0-4764 GCA_039796075.1 Planctomycetota bacterium
CGGGCGGCAAGCCTGATGATGCCAACTCCGCATTCCCAAAGCGCGTGGTGGTGTTCAGCCCGCACCCCGACGATGACGTCATCTCCATGGGCGGAACATTCATCCGCCTGTGCGACCAAGGCCATGAAGTGCATGTTGCGTATCAAACGTCTGGCAACATTGCCGTCTGGGACGACAGCGCATTGCGGCATCTGGATTTCTTGCGGGAGTTCGCCGGAGCGTTTCCGCAACTCGGTCGCGAGTTCACCGAACGCCTAGAAGCCAACATCGAAACATTTGTTGCCACCAAGAAGCCGGGCGAAGTGGACACCGTGGAACTGCAACGTGTGAAAGCATTGATCCGCCGCAGCGAGGCGCGTGCCGGAGCGCGCTGGAGTGGCGTGCGCCCGGAGCACATTCACTTTCTTGACCTACCGTTCTATGAGACGGGCCGCGTTCGAAAGAATCCACTGGGCGCGGATGACCTGCGCATCACCTGCGAACTACTCCGGGCCGTACAGCCGCACCAGATTTATGCAGCGGGCGATCTGAGTGATCCGCATGGCACGCACCGCACCTGCCTGGCGGCCATTGTGCAGGCGCTGGCTGCCTTGCGTCATGAACCAAAGGAACGCGCATGGCTTGACGCCTGCGAAACCTGGCTGTACCGCGGTGCTTGGCAAGAGTGGGCGCCGGAAGAGATTGAGATGGCCGTTCCACTCTCGCCCGACGAGGTGGTTCGCAAGCGATTTGCGATCTTCAAGCATGAAAGCCAGAAAGACACGCCGGTCTTTCCGGGCGCAAGCGATACTCGTGAATTTTGGCAGCGCGCCGAGGATCGCAACCGAGCCACGGCAGTTGCCTACGATCGTCTTGGCCTCGCGGAGTATGAAGCGATAGAAGGCTTCGTGCGTATGGACCCGCCGCGGGTAGCCTGATCGCTCTTCATGATGTCTTTCGAACCGCCGCGCCTCACCCTTCCGCCCCCTGCAGCAATCGTTCTCCTGGTCACTTCAGATGAGACGCTGACAAGCCGCATCCGCGCGATGATTTCGACGGATCGAAGCATTGTGCTGCATGCCGCGCTGTCGATCGGCGACGCTGAGATAGAAGCGCTGGAAATTCATCCCACGGTGGTGCTGCTTGATCTTGATCTGCGCGGACGCACTCCCGCTCTCGATTTGCTGCGCCGCTTGCGCCAACGACCGGAGACGTTGGCTGTTCCGGTGATCGTTCTGGGTGGACATGGGGAAAGTCAATTGCGCGCGGCCGTCTTTGATGCAGGCGCGGCGGACTATGTGGAGAAACTCCCCGACCCAATTGAACTCCGCGCCCGGATCAAGACGCATTCGGAGAGTTTCAATGTTCGAGCCGAGCACAATGATTCCATTTCTGCCATCGGCCGCTTGCAACGCCAACTCCGCGATGCGGTGCGCGATGCCGAGGAAGCACGGCGCGCTGGAACCGATGGTCAGCCTGGTGGCGCCAATACTGCACTGTGGCGCCGAAAGGTCGAGTCACTCACGCGCCTTGGCGTGGAAATCAGCCGCATTCATGACTATCACTTACTGATGGAACGGATACTTACCGAGGCACGGGCACTGCTTGGGGCTGATGCGGGCACTATCTACACGCGCGAAGGCGACGCGCTTCGGTTTGCGTTCAGCCAGAATGACCTGCTTGAACAACCAGGGCGCCATTCCAAAACACGCTTCAGTAGCTATGTGGTCCCAGTCAGCGCACGCTCAATTGCTGGATGGTGTGCCATGAGCTGCGAGCTTGTCAATGTCGCGGATGCGTACAAACTTGACGAATCCACACCGTATCGCTTCGATCAAAGTTACGACGCGGATACCGGGTACCGGACCCAATCAGTGATTGCCATGCCGCTGCGCAACTCATCAGACCAAGTGCTTGGGGTACTGCAATTTCTGAAATCCGGTGGCGATTCCTCTGAGATCTCGCGGCCATTCACCACCGATGATGAACACATGGTGGCGCACTTTGCTTCGATGGCAACCGTAGTCATTGAGCGCGCCCGACTCACTGAAACCGTCATCCTGCGCATGATCCGCATGGCCGAAGCGCGTGATCCGGGCGAGACGATGGCGCACATTGAACGCGTTGCCGCGTATGCATTGATCATCTTTGATGAGTGGGCACGTCGGCGCGGATTTGAGGGACCAGGCTTCGAACGCCAACGCGACCGACTGCGCATTGCCGCCAAACTTCACGATGTTGGAAAGATCGGTATCAACGATGCCCTTCTCAAGAGCCCCCGCCGCTTTACACCGGATGAGCATCGGCAGATGCAGCAACACACCGTGATCGGCGCACGGCTCTTTGTGGATAGCCCAACGCAGTTTGATGAAACCGCGCAAGAGGTTGTACTCAACCACCACGAACGCTGGGATGGCACGGGATACCCCGGCTACGTGGAACTTGATGGCCAACCGACCATCGACCCCGCCACCGGACTCACACGCTTGACGGGTAAGCGCGGCGAAGACATTCCCCTGTTCGCTCGGATTGTCGGCCTTGCCGACGTTGTCGACGCACTGGGTAGTCGTCGTTCCTACAAGGAACCATGGAGCGAAGAAGAGGTGCTCAAGTACGTCCGCGACGAGAGCGGGCGCCACTTTGACCCAGAATTGGTCGACATCTTCTTTGCGCGCCTCGACGAGATTCGATCCGTCCCGGTGGCACACATGGGCGACTGATCAAAGTCTGATATCCGGGTAGACTCCCCGAATATGGAAAAAAGCGAATCCCGACGTCCATTTTTCAAGAGTCTTCTGGGGCAAATGGTACTGACCACCATCGTGCCAGCGGCCTTGGTGCTTGGCACCGTGGTGATACTCGGACTGCAGCGCAATTATGACTTGACGCTCGAAAGCGAGCGCGAGACGATCCAGGACGGCGCTACGACGGTCGCCAGCAACATTGACGCCCTCAATCGCGAAGGCCTGCTTGCTGCCGAGATGATTGTCTCGGCGCAACGCGCCGGACTCTTTGGCCAGCGTGAGCTTTCGGTTCGCGCCTTACGCGCGGCGCTTGAATCCAATCCCGGGATCACCGGGGTGAGTATCGCCTACGAGCCCAACGCCGATGGCAACGATGTTGCCGCCCTTCCTGCAAATGGCGCGGAAAAGGCTGGTCGTTTCTTGCCCTACTGGTACCGCGATTGGCGCAGCAATGATCGCATCGCCTACAAGACCAACACAGGCATGGAAGACAGTCTGTACTACCTCGGACCGAAGGAAAATTGGGAGCGCCGCCGCGATGCTCGTGCCATGATGACCGAGCCGTATGACTTCGATGGCAAGGCCATGGTGGAGCACGCCTGTGCAATCATCATTGATGGCAAGTTCCAAGGGGCAATCACTGCGGACCGAGCGCTTTCAGACCTACAGGTCGAAATCGATGCCCTGTCTGCCGACCTACACCTGGATATCTACATTGTGTCCGCGAAGGGCAAACTAGTGGTGGCGTCCAACGGTACGCAGCGGACGTTTGTTTCAAATCCAGAGTCATGGCGCACCAAGGCCATTGACGAAACGCCGCAAGGCGCCAATCTGAAGAAGATCATTGCGGAAAGCGCAGCTGGAACCTCTGCTGCACTTCCAGACCCAGTGGCGACCGGCAAGTCCTACTTTGCGGCAGCGCCGATTGCAGCGGGTGGATGGATGGCGGTGGTAGCCAAATCGGAGAGTGCAGTGACCGGTCCGATCATCAGCAGCGCATACCGCGGCGGAGCGATGGCATCCATTGGGCTGGTGATCATGGCAACAGTCATCTACTTCCCATCCAGGCGTCAGGCGCAGCGCATTGATCTTGCTGCCAAGGCCGCAGAACAAGTGGCCGCTGGTGACTTGACTCGACTGTCCACCAATACCACCCGCGCAGATGAAACCGGCGACCTCTTCCGCGCGCTCGACAGCATGACCGATGATCTGAATTCACTGGTCGGCCAGGTGCGTGAAGCGAGCGTGGAACTGAGCAGCACGGCAACTGAACTCTCTGGCACGGCACGACAGCAGGACGAAGTAGTTACCTCCTTCGGCGCAACCAGCGCGGAGATTGCTGCAGCGGTTCGACAAATCAACGCCACCGGGCAGGAACTTGCTCGCGAAATGGACCACGTGAACGATGTCGCTACCTCAACCTCCAAACTGGCAAAAGACGGTCGCGTGCAATTGGAGACCATGGAAGGCGCCATGCAGTCCCTGGACCACGCCACTGTTGGCGTGGCCGATCGACTGGCCGCCATCAATGAGAAGGCGGTGAATATCGGCGGGGTCGTTACCACGATCACCAAAGTTGCTGAGCAGACCAACCTGCTTTCCGTGAACGCCGCGATCGAGGCCGAGAAGGCCGGCGAGTACGGTCGCGGATTCTTGGTGGTTGCCCGGGAAATCCGACGCCTTGCCGATCAGACCGGACAAGCCACCCTTGATATTGAGCGCATGGTCAAAGAGATGCAAGGCGCGGTCTCCAGCGGAGTGATGGAAATGGACCGCTTCAGTGAGCAAGTACGGCGCAATGTGACTGACGTGCGAACCATCGGGCGCAGCATGTCCGACATCATCGGTAGTGTTGATGAATCAAGCCGTAGCTTCGGCACTGTGCGCGAAGGCATGCGAAGTCAGTCATCGGGAGCGACACAAATCTCCGAGGCAATGACCACACTGACGACCAACGCCAAGGCATCCGGCGACGCGGTCAAGGAATTCGGCCGCGCGTCCGACATCCTGCAGCGTTCCATTGGCATGCTCAAGACCGCCA
>JBDKKN010000069.1:0-21184 GCA_039796075.1 Planctomycetota bacterium
TGCATCTTGACATTGGCCTTGACGCGCTGCGCGATCTGCGCGACAAGGGCGAGAGCGTCAAGCATTTGCGCTTTGAGTGAAAAGCCCGCGGATCGATCACGGTCGATTCGGAAGCGCGCGCAGCGGGGTGCTTCGCGCATCGGCTGCTATGCAAACACAACCCCCTGAAGCGCACGAGGCACTTCAGGGGGAGTTCATTTCCACGGCGTCCCCACACATGGAATAGATCGTTGATTCGGCCAACCCGCGTCCCCGGGAGTTGTCCATCTCATACATCACCATGCCTTCACGCGCGTGTAAATCAAATGGTTTGCGGCAAATTATGAAATTAAATCCGCTACGAATACAGATAATCAGTATTTGTTTGAATCAGGCAGCCATCACCGGCCCGCTGGGGTCGATTGGGAGCCCGCAGCGCTCGGCTGATAGGCAATCCGTGTGAAGCCCGCGTCCCGGCACGCCTGCAGTGCGGACGCTGCGCCCTCAACAGTGACATCATCAGCAACCCGCACCACCACTCCGGGCTCCTTGGGAAGCGGACGAATGGCATCGCGGAGGGCATCGCGCCCGGCAAAGGTCCGTGTTCCGACGCGGTAGGTCGTGCTGCCGTTGGACATGGTCACGTCCACCACTTGCGGCGTGAATCCTCCGCTGTCGCCGGCCGTGGCGCGTCCGCTGCCAAGGGTGGCGGCAAGTTCCCGTTCCTCTGCCTCCATGCTTCCGGCAAGCAGGAAGTACATGAGTAAGAACAGGATCACATCAATCAGCGCGATCAGTGGAAGGCGCATCTCTGAGAGTTCCAGCAGTCCGGTGCGGCGGCGTGAGGTCATCCGCATCAGGAACCCTCCGGCGCAACAGCCAGCGACCAGTTCGCGATCTTTGCTTTCGCCAATCGTTCCGCCAAGCGATTGAGTGCAGCAGCGCCCGCCGCGCGATCAGCGCGCACCACAATTCCGCTGTGTCGCGTTCCGGTGCTGCCTTGTACAGCGCCGATTCGTGTGGCAAGCGCGTCCAGTGAAATGCTCTCGCCGAGAATGGAATAGTTTCCGGCGCGGTCGACATCAATCACCAACTTGGCGGAAGCAGATTCGCTTGGTGGCGCCGCGCCCTCTTGGTGAGGCAGGTCCACTGGCCGCAACTCGCTGGTTGCGAACTGTGATGACAGCATGAAGAAGATGATGAGCAGCAGGATCACATCGATCATCGGTGTGAGATCGAACGATGCATCGGATCCGTCTGCGCCGCCGGCCATTAGTTGCCCTGTGCTGGCGTGTTGCGCGGCGCTGGCGCGCTTGGAAGGGTGCCGGCGCCGGGATTTGCTGCGGCTGGACGTGGAGTTTGCGCGCGCGCTGCCGAAAGTGCAGCCGCAAGTTCCTCGGCCATGGGTTCAAGATCATCAGCCGCTACGTCAGTGGCGAGTCGGTCAATGCGTTGACGAAAGAGTGCAAACGCCACCGTGCACGGCACTGCTACCACTAGTCCCTGCGCGGTATTCACAAGTGCCAGCGACATGAACCTTGCCAACTCAGTGGAGCGTGCTGCACCCTGCAATGAGCCAATCGCATTGAAGGCGCCGATCATTCCGATCACGGTCCCCAGGAGTCCAAGCATGGGTCCCACGGCTGCTAACACGCCAAGACCGTTGTTGAGGCGATGCAGTTGCGCAGTGGCTACTTGGCCTGCTTCTTCAACCGCAGAGCGAGCTTCGAAGGCGCCCATCGGATTGCCAGTGCAGCGTCGAATGGCACTCGCCATGACGACCGAAACAAATGAATGGGACGAATCGCTGGTGCACGCACGCGTGGCGCCGGCAACATCGCCAGCACGGAGCGCAGTTGAAATGGCAGTGACCACGGCCGGCGGTGCCAGTTGCCCACGACGAAGCGAAAGCAAGTTGCGAACAATGAGCGCCAGTGCCAGCACTGACAACGCGATGAGCACGTAGCCAAGTGCCCCGCCCGCGCGGACGTACTCAAACAAACTCATCGACGTGCCTTCTTCGGCGAGCGTTACAGACAACGGCATGAGCACACTGGTTGCATTCATTGGAGACGCAGGGTAGTCGTGCGCTGCTAAAAAAGCCGCCCCGACGGGTGAGCCCGTCGGGGCGGCAGGAGGTCAATCGATCAGAAGTACGACTCGGCGATCAGGGGCAGGGGCCCCATGCGCCAAGGATCACGGCAATATCAGCACCATTGGTTGTGCCGTCATTGTTGAGATCGCTGGTGACCGCTCCGCCCCAACCACCCAAGACAACGGCCAAGTCGCCACCGTCAACAACTCCGTTGCCGGTGACGTCGGCTGGGCAGCCCACCGCCGCAGAAAGTGTCAGTGTTGCATTTCCAGAGGTTCCGGCTGCTCCGCTACCAACGCGCACGTACCAGACGCTGCCGCTAGTTGCCGACCACTCCGCCTTGCTGGTGCCGCTGGTGCACGTTGCGGAGTTGTCGCTGCAGGCAACCACCGCGGTGGTTGATCCTGGGCACGCAGCGCCGGCATAGATGGCAATCCGCGTGTCGAACGCCGCCGCATTGCAGGTGCTGGCAGTCATGCGGCCAGTGATCGGTGCGGTGAAGCGGTACCAGAGGTCCTTGGTGATGGTGACGCCGGAGCCCTCATCGCATGATGCGGGTAGTGCCGGAGCAGCATCGGTTGCCAACGTGTTGGTGAATGGAAATGCACCTGCTCCAACCACGGTGGCGGTGGCACAGGAGTCATTCGCCGGTGCAGGCGTCGACGTACTGAACGTGAACGAATACTCGTTGCGTGTGTCGGTGGCTAGGTACACGCGCATGTACACGGTGTTTCCAGCGCTTGGATTCACAAAGTTGAATGACTCGTTGTTGGTATTGGCATTGCGGTTCAGTGCAATCGCGCCGCCGCACGCGGTGAACAGCTCAACATCCACGTCACCGTTGGCGTGTGTGAAGGTCATGTTCATGGTCAGTGTTGCGCCTGAAGCAATCGGCAATGCGTACCAGTCTTCGTCGAGTCGCTTCACCACCAGCGTGTTGTAGGTACCAGGCGCAACAGCCTTGGCGTTGGCGCAGTCGTCGTTGGGCTCTTGCGTGTCATCGGAGCCTGCAGCAAGCAGCGTGGCAAAGTTGCTGCTTGCCGTATTCACCGCCAAGTCCCAACGTCCGTAGCCGTCATCGGCCCCGGTGTTTGAGCACGCGCTACCGCCGCAGGTGAGCACGCCGAACAGTTTGTGATTGCTGTCAGTAAAGATGGCAGAGCCCGATGACCCGCCCTCAGTGATGCCTTGAGTCCAAGACAGCGAGTTCCAGTTGCCTGAGGGTGATCCGCAGTTGAAGCCAGAGGAATTCTTAACACCGAAGGAGATGGCTTGTGGCGTTCCGCTGGGGTGGTGAATGCCGGTGCAGGCAGAGTTCAGCGCTGGGTTTGCGTTCGACCAACCGTCCCAGTAGCAGCCAGCTGGAAGAGCGCCCCTCACCAGAAGCAGCGTGCAATCGCTTGCGAGATACGTTGCTGCCAAATCGGAACCAGAGACCATCGTTCCTGCGGAATTTGCGCCGGTGCAGGGGGATCGATTGAAAAAGTAGAACGCACAACTGTTCGCTTCAGCAGTTGTACTGATGCAGTGGTTGGCGGTGGAGGCATAGGGGGTTTCATCAGCGGCCGTGGTAGCGACCAATTGTCCAGAACAGAGATAACTACCGCCACCGCTTGTGAACACCATGCGGGCAGCGGCGTTCGATTCGTTGAGCCACGCTGCGTAGCACGCGGGGTTGAGCGAGCAGGTACCGCCGTTTGAAATTTCGCTGAAGACCGGGATGTACCCATAGGAGTAGCCGACCGCGTCAAAGGGAAGTTTCTTGGCGGATTGACCAGCGGGAATGAACCACTCGATGTGTCCGCGGGATGTTGGGGAGAAGGGGCCATAGGCTTCGCCTGTTCCAAAGTCGCCGGTGCCTTCAAGAATTCCAATCATCTTCTGCTCCAAGTCTGGGCAGGTGATGGCGAGTTCTTGACCCGCTGGCAAGTTCAGTCCACTGACGTGGATGCGTGAGTTGAGCGAACCGATGGCGTCGATACCGACGCGCCACAAGCGTCCGCCGGCAACGTCCATCCATTGTCCGTCGTCCAAGGAGAGGTTGACGCCGCGTTCAACGCCGAAGCGGAACGGCGCGGGTTGCACGGTGGCTTCATCTTCAGCCATCAGAGCGCCGTGGTCCATGGCTTCGAGGGTGATCATTGGCACCGGCACAAACCATGTTCCGAATCGTTCCGAGAGCGTGGCTGGCTGTGGCTTCTCAACAGCCGGTGTGGGCAGGGGACCGTGACCGTTTGGGCCGGTGTCGACGTCAGCAAAGACGTACGAAGTGAGACTAGCGACAACAACGAATCCGACGGTTCGTGGGTGGATGTTCAAGTGTGGCTCTTTAAGTGGGAGACAAGTACGCGATTGTTAAGAAACGCTTCTCAGGAACATAGCCCGAGACAGCCCTTGTGCGATGCGAATTCCTGATTCTGGCGAAGATTCAAAGGATCAGGGTGTTTGTTATGAGACTCAGGGCGCGCTTAGTTGCGGTCTCACTACGGTGGAGCCTGAGGTAGCTGCAACTTCGTGCGGAGCGGGGCGCTGATTGCGCGCACTGGCGTGGCAGTCCTTGCAGGTGGCTTGGAGCGCCTGCATGTCGGCGGAGAGTCGCGCGGGGTCTCCGCTCGGCACGGTGTTCAATTGGTCTTCGAGTCGTTGGGCAATGGATTGGCTCTTGGCGAGCAGGTCTCGGAATGATGGTGGTCGGGCGGCGATCTCCGGCGACGCTGCCAGGAGGCGCAGGTGGTCGGCAAGCGCGGCGGCCTCAGCCACTGGAACGAGGTCGGTGTGATCGGCGGGCACCTTCCAGCCGGCGCGTTCAATCGCAACCAGCCGATCGTTCGTGTCATCGATCGCCAGCATGGCCTCCACCAATCCATTGGGCCGTGTGACAGAAGGAAAGTCTGCGGACGCTTGATCAATGGTTGCTGCATTCAGCAGCGAAGCGGAAGCGGCGCACGCGTACAAGCCGGTGTAGTTGGGCGCTGTGCCAGAAATCTTCATACGCGCTAGTGCGGCCTCGGTGGTGAGCCAGCCAAGCGAGACGGCGATGGTTGCAGCGGCACCCGCGCTGCGGTGCTTTCCGTGGTGGCAGTGAATGTAGATCGGCTGCGGAAGGTCGCGCACGGCGCGCACCAGTTGCAACTTGCGTGTGTCATCAAAGCCGTCGTAACCAATGGGCAGGTGGACGTAGCGGATACCCGCGGCGTTCGCGCGTGTGAGGTCGGGTGCTGCACCGTCGACCGAGATCACCGTCTGCACTCCCCATGCTTTGAGCGTTGCGAATCCCGCATCACCGACGGGCACGCTTCCAGACCAGACTGACGGTCCGTACGCCACCACATTGAGTAGGCCAGGGGCGTCGATCGGAGCACTGGTTGCGGTGGTGGGCGGCGGCGTTTGCGCGGGCGAGTTTGGGGCGGTTGTTGGGGGCAGCGTGGTGACCCCGGGCATGCTGGTTGACGCCCAAACCGTGGTGTGGAGGACGGCGATCCATGACCCGCGCCACAGGATTCCGTTGTTGTTCATGCGTGTCATCCTAGGGACACGTTGTGGAGTAGATATTTCCCTAAGGAAAGATCTAAAACGGTTCGTATTGGTTTGTTTCCCTTTGACCCGTGGCATCCGTCTACCCTCTCCCATCCGTGACTCCTACCTCACAAGACTTTGACTTGCAGTGCCGCACCTGCGCGCTTGACCTTCAGAACGCCCTGCGCGTGCTGTACGCCGCCGTGGGTGCTGACCCGGCGCGCCCGCAGGCAGTGTCACGTCAATTCAAATTGAATAAGAATCTGACGTGGAAGGTAGCCAAGGTCATTCAATCGGTGGATCCGATTGAAGCGGTGCCGTTGATTCCTGGCAGTGAAGGCATGGAGATCTTGCTCTGCGCCATGGAGGCTTCGGGACCACACGCGTCGCCGGTCAGTGCTGTCCGTGCAAAGCTTGCGGCGTTTGAAGACATGGTGCGCACGCACGTTGGTGATCGACCAACGCTTGAACTTCTGATGGATGGAATGTCGCGCGGTGGCAGGGCGCTTGAGGTCTCGCGCAAACTCGCCTTCCGTGGTAACTCGGGAATTTGGGGCGTGCAGGCGCGCGTTCGTTCCATGACGCAATTTCTTGCGCCGAGCGCCGAGCAGCCGGACATGCTGGACATAGCGCTGGTTGGCGGGCTGCACGACATTCGCCGGCTTCGTCCCGTGCAAGGCTGGCCGCTTTTTCGGTTCACTAGTTACGACACTGTTGGTGGTGAACTTCCGGGTGGGCGCAATCTGGAGCCTATTGAGAAGCCCGTCACGCCGAACGAGCCGCACCTGGTGATGCGATCGTTCTGTGCTCCCGCGGGTGCGGAGGTGCGCAGCATCAAGACGGATACCGGTGTTTCACATGAATTGATGGATGGGCCAGTTGGCCAGCGTGGCTCGGTGACCTTTGTATTTGGCGGGTTGGAGCGCGCTGCGGTGCCTCGCTACAGCAGTCCCACTCATAGCGCGATTGAGCATGGCGAAATGGGCGCACTGGTCACCATGCCAACAGAGTTTGTGCATATTGACATCCTGATTCATCGCGAGCTCCTCGACGGGTTTACCCCGGAGTTACTTGTGTACGGTCGACCCTTCGGCGGTAGCGCACTTGATCCCGCCACCCGTGAGAACTATCGATTGCCGATCGATGAGCCGATCATTCGCATGGATCCAGCACGTGATTCATTTACGACGGATTTGCTACCGGATCAGCAACGGGTGGTCGATTCCATCTTTGCGCGTTCCGGTTGGGATCGCCGTGAATTTTCTGGATTCCGCGCCGTCGTGCCGTATCCACCGATGCCATCAACAGTGATGATCCGTTACGCGCTGTCGCGTGCTCCGGGTAAGTCACGCGGAGAGGTTGAGCGGGAATAGGCGTATCGTGCGGGGATGTTGTGGATTGCTACTGAATTACTGATAGTTGGTGCGTTGCTTGCTGCGCCTGAGCCACCGCAGCCGGATTGGGAATCGCTGCTTCGCGATCCGGCTGCTGATGTGCGCTGGAATGCTGATGGCACACTGTGGCTGTTGCCGCGCGGCGTGGGCGGAACCGTCGTTGAAGTGGATCCACGCACTGGCGCGCGCACGGAGCGGGGGTCAGCCACGAGTGGACTTGCGGAACGGTCGCTGGTGAGCGAAGAGTTGCGTTCCGTGCGGGGTACGCGACAGTCACGCATTCGCTTCAGTAACGAAAGTGCGGGAGCGGTGGAACTTCTTTGGGTGGATACTGGGGGTGTTCGCCGTTCATATGGAACGTTGGGTGCTGGAGAAGTTCGGGAGCAACACACGTTTGCCGGTCATGCTTGGGAAGTGCGTGATGCTTCCGGGAGCACGTTGGGATATGTGCGTGGCGATGTGCTGCCGACCGTCGTTCATATTGGCGCCGCAGTTGAGAAGGTGCTGGTACCGGCGCCCGCGGTAGCGCCTGCACCCGCCGGAGCACCAGCACCGCCATCGTCCGCGGAACAGCCAGCAGCGCCACCGGAACTGCCTGCGAATGCAGCCAAATATGCCGGTCCCGCGCTTTGGGCTCCGGGCTTCGGTCATGTCGTGATGTTTGAGCGTGTAGCGGAGCAGGCCCATCCAGTGCACTTGATTGAGAGTTCACCGACTGACCAGGTTGAGCCACGGATGCGCACCATTCAGTATTTGAAACCGGGCGATCAGATTGAACAGCGCTGGCCGCGGCTCTTTGCGCGCGATGGTCATGAAGTGCGGGTTGCGCGTGAATTGTTCGGTACCCCGTGGTCAGTTGATGAATGTCGATGGTCGGCGGACGGCGCAACTTTCTTCTTTACTTACAACCAGCGTGGTCATCAGGTGTTTCGCCAATTAGCGATTGATGCGACCACTGGCACGGTTCGCACCGTGACGGAAGAAACTTCGCCCACGTTTATTGATTACCCCAACAAGATCTGGGCGCACTGGATTGGTGATGCAGAATTGCTATGGATGAGTGAGCGTGATGGCTTCAATCACATCTATCTGATTGACGTGGCGCGCGGCACTGTCAAGCGGCAGGTGACGCGCGGTGCATGGATGGTGCGCGCGGTGGATTCAGTTGACGAAGCTACGCGCACGTTGGTGTTGCGCGTCATGGGTATCGATCCGGCGCAAGATCCGTACTACGAACACTTCGTTCGAGTCTCGATGGATAGTGGTGATGTGGTGCGTCTGACGCAGGGGGATGGGACGCATGTGCTGGAATGGAGCCCGGATCGCGCGCTCTATGTAGATACGTGGTCACGTGTTGATTTGCCGCCGGTCCATGAATTGCGCCGCGGCGCGGACGGAAGTTTGGTGACGGAACTTGGTCGTGCGGATGCTTCGGCATTGGTGGCAGCAGGGTGGACATGGCCGGAACGATGCGTAGCCGTTGGTCGTGATGGTGCCACGCGGGTGTACGGCGTCATTTGGCGGCCGTGTGGAAGTGCCAACGATTCAGCACCGCGCGCCGTATTGGAAGATATTTATGCTGGTCCGCACGACTACTTCGTCCCCAAGGCGTTTGCGGTCTGGAATGGCGAACGCAGGCTGACGCAAGCAGGATTTGTGGTGGTGCAGGTGGATGGCATGGGCACCAACTGGCGCGGTAAAGCGTTTCATGATGTCTGCTGGAAAAACCTAAAGGATGCCGGTTTGCCTGATCATGTGGCGTGGCTTCGTGCCGCAGCGGCCACGCGACCGTGGATGGATCTTTCGCGCGTGGGTATTTACGGAGGCAGCGCTGGCGGTCAGAGTGCGATGCGGGCACTGCTGGACTTTCCTGAGGTGTACTCAGTGGCCGTGGCCGACTGCGGATGTCATGACAATCGCATGGACAAGATCTGGTGGAACGAACTGTGGATGGGTTGGCCGGTCGACGAGAGTTACCAACGGAGTTCCAATGTGGTGGATGCCGCGAAGTTGCAAGGCAAATTGATGTTGATAGTGGGTGAACTTGATGAGAATGTGGACCCGGCCAGCACGATGCAAGTGTCAGCAGCGCTGGTGCGCGCTGGCAAGGATCATGAGTTAGTGGTGGTCCCGGGTGCAGGGCACGGCGCGGCGGAGACGGCGTATGGATCCGACAAGCGATTGGAGTTCTTGAAGCGCCACCTACAGAGTGCAACGGCGGGCAAGTGATTGACCGCCGACTTACGGCGTTGCGCCAACAAGACCAGAGCGCGCCAGCATCTCCGCCGCCGCCGGATCGTCTGCTGCGGCTTTCTGTAATTCATCGATCGATGAATACGAATGTGCCCAGGTGAAGCTGGGCTTGCGCACCACCGTCCACGTGTTGTTGCCGTGCACCACCCCGAAGTAGGCAGGGGTCAGCGTGAATGCAATCGAAATGATGATCCCGGCAATCGGCAGGATCCACAGTGCCTGCTTTGGTACGCCCGCGCCTTCGGCATGTCGCTTGAGCGCCTCCACCCAGGTGCGTGCAATGGCAAACTCCAGGCTGAGAACGCCAAGGCCACCAAGCACCAGTGGAATTCCGGGGCCGGGGAGCACCAAGAGCGCAATCCCCGCCAGCGTGATGCTGCCGCCGACGCCGCCGATCAGGATGCGCCGCAGCCTGCCGTTGGTGTTTGCGCGAAGCCATTCAACCAGGGTTGCCATGCTGACAAGGTACTTGCGCGGGCTGCGTACAATCCGCCGTTCCCCCATTGAGCGGAGTACCCCATGGCAGCACCACAGAAAACCGGTCTAAAGAACGAAACGCAAGTCATCTACTCGATGCTCAATGTATCGAAGGAGATCGATCGCAAGAAGATCCTGACTGATGTTTCGATTTCGTACTACTACGGAGCGAAGATCGGCGTCTTGGGTCTCAACGGCAGCGGCAAGAGCACGCTTCTGAAGATCTTGGCGGGGCTCGACAAGAATTATGAGGGAAAGATCATGGCAGCTAATGGCTACACGATCGGCTACCTCGAACAGGAACCGCTGATCGACGACACGCGCACCGTGATGGAAGTGGTGCGCGATGGTGCCAAGGTGACCTTTGAGTTGCTGCGGCAGTACGACGAGATCAACGCCAAGTTCGGCGAGGACATGACGCCGGAGCAGATGGACAAGTTGATGACCAAGCAGGCAACGGTGCAAGAAGAATTGGACCGCCGCGAAGCATGGACCATCGATAGCCAGTTGGAAATGGCCATGGAAGCATTGCGATGCCCGCCAGCAGATCAGGCGTGCAACACGCTCTCTGGTGGTGAGCGCCGCCGCGTGGCATTGTGCACGCTGCTACTCACTAAGCCCGACATTCTGCTGCTTGACGAACCGACCAACCACTTGGATGCGGAAAGCGTCACGTGGCTTGAGCAACATTTGCAGCGCTTTGAGGGAACCATCATTGCCGTGACGCATGATCGATACTTCCTGGACAACGTTGCCGGATGGATCCTTGAGCTCGATCGCGGCCAGTGCATTGCTTACAAGGGCAACTACACCGGTTGGCTTGAGCAGAAGAAGAAGCGCCTGGAAGTGGAAGAGAAGCACGCATCGACTCGGCAGAAGGCGTTGGCGCGCGAACTGGAGTGGATCGGTCGTAATCCGCAAGGTCGCATGGCAAAGAACAAGGCGCGTGTTGAGCGCTATGAACAGCTTGCCGGGCAGAACCAGAAGGAACGCGCTGCCGAGGTGGAAATCTTTATTCCCGCGGGTCCGCGTCTGGGCACATTGGTTGTTGAAGCCAAGGGACTGTGCAAGGCATACGGCGAGAAGGTGCTCTTGGATGATGTCAATTTCACCATTCCAGCCGGCGCCATCGTGGGCATCATTGGGCCAAACGGTGCAGGAAAGACCACGCTGTTCCGCATGATCATCGGCACCGAGCAACCGGACTCCGGCGAGATGCGCGTTGGCGAAAGTGTCAAACTTGCCTACGTTGAACAGAGCCGCGAGACGCTCCCGAACGACAAGAATCTCTGGGAAGCCATCTCTGGTGGCGAAGAGAAGATGATGCTTGGCGGCGTGGAAACCAACAGCCGCGCCTATGTAGCGCGCTTTGGTTTCACGGGTACTGATCAATCAAAGATTGTTGGAAGTCTGTCGGGCGGCGAGCGCAATCGCGTGCATCTGGCGCGCATGCTGAAGGAAGGCGCCAATGTCATCCTGCTCGATGAACCGACCAATGACATCGACGTCAATACCATGCGTGCCCTGGAAGATGGCATGGAAAGCTTCGTGGGTTGCGTGGTGGTGATCAGCCATGATCGCTGGTTCTTGGATCGCGTGGCCACGCACATTCTGGCCTTTGAAGGCGACAGCAAAGTCTTCTTCTATAACGGCAATTACTCCGCGTACGAAGCGGATCGGCATCGTCGTATGGGGCTGGCTGCTGATGCTCCGCCGCGCCGACTGCAGTACCGAGCACTGTCACGCTAAATTTCCCCATGTCTACCGCCCGACTTATCGCCGGCATTCCTGCAGTCAACAAGAGCCTGTTTCACGCGGTTCGCTTTGCGGTTGGTGATCCCGCGGCGTGCATTGACTTTCTGCAGGACGGTAAGCCGGCGCATCGTTTGTTCATCGTGCGGGATATTGAGATGGGCCGCGCGCGGCAGCACGCCCGAGCCGACGCGGTGTCATGTCCACGCGACTTTGAACCAGCGGGTGGGTTGTCTGGCGATCGCGAAACGGCTACCGCGCAAGCCGTGGCGGAATGCCTGCGTCGTCAGCACATCACCCTGGTTGTTTCCGACCGCACGCTGCCCCTGATCTTTGCCGATCACTTGCGACAGGCTGGAATTGCGCTTGAGTACGACGCCGGCATGGGCGTACTTTCGCGCCGCGCCAAGGACGCGCAGGAAGTGGAATGGCTGCAAAGCGCGCAGCGCGCGACCGAAGATGCCATGCGTATGGCATGTGAGACGGTGGCGCGCGCCAGTGCGGATTCGAACGGCGTGCTGCACCACCACGGCGAGCGCCTGTCGGCGGAACACCTGCGATTCATGATCGATGTGCACCTCTTGAAGCTGGGGTTCAGCAATCCGCCGTCCATCGTTGCATGCGGCGCGCAGGGTGCGGATTGCCACGAGCACGGGCACGGTGATCTACGAACCGGTCAGCCGGTGATCGTGGACATCTTTCCGCGCTGCCAGAAGACGTTCTACAACGGTGACTGCACACGTACCGTGGTGCATGGCGATGTGCACCCGGAAGTGACGCGCATGCACAGCGCCGTACTTGAGGCGAAGCGCGCGGCGATTGCCGCGGTGCGCACGGGCGTCACCGGTGAGGACGTGCACCGCGCCACGCTCGGCGTGATTCATGCACACGGGTTTGCAAGTGGGATGCCACCCGCCGATGCACCTGATACGTGGTGTGGCATGACGCATGGCACTGGTCATGGCATTGGTCTTGATGTTCATGAGCCGCCACTCCTTGATTTCAAGGGGCCGGTGCTAGTGACGGGTGACGCGCTCACCGTGGAGCCTGGTTTGTACGGACGCGCCCACGGCGGGCTGCGCGTGGAAGACATGGTGATTGTTGGCGCCGATCGGGCAACCAACCTCAACACGCTGTTTGAGGGGCTTTCCTGGCGCTGAGTCAGGCGCTGAATCAGTTGCTAAATTAAGATCACTGAATACGCCGAATGAGAGCTGCCGCGGTCTGCGTCAGTCTTCGTCGGGCGTTGGCGGCTTCTTCCGGGTGATCCCTAGTTCGGCTTCGAGCTCCGGTCCAGCTGCCTCAACCTCAGCGTCCAGTTCATCCATGCGCGGACGGTTGCTACGCACGAATCCCTTGGCAGCTTGCTTGCAGAGTGTCTCAAGTGCTTGATGCAACTTCTCATGGTCTGGCACGGAGTCGAGCGCAGCCATCAGGAAATCGATCTGTCGATCAAGTTCCAGTCCGGTATCAAGCATCTCAATGGCAGCGTCGCCGAGTTGTTCCATGGCCCCAACGAACCACTTGTGATCGGGCTTGTCCCAGTTCTTCGGTGGGTCAATGCGCGCGCGAATGGTCATCTGTCCGATTGCCACCACCGGGCAAAGTCGAAGCATCGAAAGCGGTTCGCGACACATGACGGCCACAGGAATTTCGCGTCGCAGTGCGGCAAGCCGGAGCCGTCGCGCGTCAGCGCCGACGGTGGGAGGTTGCACCAAGTAGCAGCCCGGAGTGAGTGGCATATCTTCGGTGATGTCGGCCTGCAAGATGGTGATCTTCTTGTTGCCAAGCGCTTCTTGAATTCGTTGGCGGCGTGCCTCTTGCAGCGGCAGGATCACTCGCGCCAGCAGGCCAAAGTCTTCCTTGCTCCGTGAAACTTCCATGGCGCGGTGCGCCAGTCGTTCCGCCTCAAACCATTGCGATCGGCGCAGCGCCGTCTCAGCGCGCTCCATGATCTCGTCAACCATTTCGTGTCGCGAAGAGGCGTTCATTCAGGGAAGCATAGCCGCCGGGGGGGTGCTGGCGGAAGAGCGACAGTCTGCGACGCTCCTCATCAATTTGGGAGCGCTGGTCAGTCCCGGCTACCGCGACGGTCGTCAAGGCGCTGGGTTTCGAGGGATCGACCGTGCACTCCGCGCGCTTGCGCATTCACGGCATTCACCAAGATCTCCACCGACCGCACCCCGGGGTACTTGGCCATGAGACCACTGACCTTCTCGGCATGGCTGCCGCCTCGGTCGCGGAACAGGCGCTTGTACGCCTCCTTCATGGCCTCAATATCCGTCTCCGTGAAGCCGCGCCGCGCCATGGCGATGTGGTTGTGACCGCGAACCTCGGCGGGATTCCCCTCCACGATCATGAAGGGCGGCACATCCATACTGACGCGGGCCATGGCTCCAACGAACGCGCACGTTCCGATCACCACAAAGTGATGAATGCCCGCGCCGCCGCCCACATTAGCGTTGTCTTGCACTACCGAGTGGCCAGCAAGCATGACGTTATTTGCAAGGATGCAACTGGTTCCCACAATGCAATCGTGTGCAATGTGCACCGTGCCCATGATCAGGTTGTCGCTGCCAACCCGTGTCCAACCGCCGCCGTTCTCAGTGCCGCGGTGAATGGTGACGTGTTCGCGAATCTGATTGCGATCGCCGATTTCGCACCAGCTCTTTTCGCCGGTGAACTTTTTGTCTTGCGGAGTACCGCCGACATAGGCAAACGGAAAGATGGTGTTCTGGCGGCCAATGCGCGTGTGCGATTCAACCACCACATTGTTCATCAGGACAGTGCCTTCGCCAATGGAAACCTCTGGTCCAACGATGCACCACGGACCGATTTCGGCGGTGGGCGCGATGCGGGCACTGGGGTCGATGATGGAGCTGCTATGAATCGGCATGTGAGTGGGGGGCGATGGTTTACTGGAAATCCTGGTCAACCATCATGAAGCGAATTTCTGCCTCGGCTGCCACCTTCTCACCAACCAGTGCGCGCGCTTTCACGGCTGCACTGCGGCTGGTAGCGCGCATTGTTTCTACTTCCAGCACAAGTTGATCGCCTGGAGTGACCGCCTTGCGCAGTTTCACCTTGTCCAGTGAAAGAAGCACGGCGACTTTGCCGGTGTGCTCCAGGGTCTGGCTCAGGAGTAGACCGCCCATTTGCGCGAGCGCTTCCACGATCAACACGCCCGGCATGATCGGGGTGCCTGGGTAGTGACCTTGGAAGAATGGCTCGTTGATGGTGACATTCTTGACACCGATAGCGCGGCGGCCCGGCTCAAGTTCCAGCACGCGATCAACCAACAGCATCGGGAACCGGTGCGGCATGAGGCGACCGATGGCACGGGCGTCCATGGCGCGGCCCTCGATCAATTTGCGAGACTGCCGCTCCCGTTGCACGATCCGCAGCAGTTTCATGCCGAGCTGGCGGTTCAATCCGTGACCGGAACGGTTGGCAACTACTTGGCATTCCACGATGGTTCCGACCAGTGCGAGGTCTCCGATGGCGTCGAGCATCTTGTGACGCACTGGTTCATCGGGGAAGCGATACTCATTCTGAATGGGGCCTTCATCGCCAATCACCAAGACATCGCGCGGCGTGAGGTGGCGGCACAGGCCTGCTTGCCAGAGGGCTTCGGCTTCTTCCTTCAAGGAGAAAGTGCGCGCTGGAGCCACTTCAGCAACGTAATCATCACGCGCTGGATCAAAGCTCCACGCCTGATGCGGAATGCGCGTGGCATTGGCACCGTAGTCGAGGTCGTACATCAGCCGCATACCGCCGGGGCTATCGGCGGGGATGGCGGCGATTGAAGCGTCACCTTCCTCCACCGATACTGTTTCCATCAATTTGAACATCCGGCGCGGGGCGTCTTGTTCGGCAATGCCAGCAGCGCGGATGGCATCAACAAATGGAAGCGCGCTGCCATCGCCGCAGGGAAGTTCCGGGCCGTGCAATTTCAGTAGCACGTTGTCGATACCCAGTCCGCGTAGTGCGGACATGCAGTGCTCAACAGTTTCAATGGTGACATCGCCAGCCTTGAGCGTGGTGCGTCGCGCATTGGGTATCACGCTGGAGACCAATGCGGGGATGATCACCGGACGTTCAAGGTCGGTCCGTTCGAACACGATGCCGTGGTCGGGCGGAGCAGGCATGATGGTCAGCGTGGCCTCGCGTCCAAGCATGAGTCCCTTGCCGGTGACCACGGCCGATGCGGCCACTGTCCGTTGGCGGGGTGCGCCTGCGGGGACACCGCGTGCTGCGTTGCGGGTCGTGATCATGGGGGAAGCGGTCACTGCGGGCGTTACTCGTCGCTACTGGTCTTGAGGAGCTTCAGGAGCGGTTTGGAGAGTTGCGTGAGTTTACGGAGCAGTGCCTGCTCTCGCAACGCGGAGCGAATTTCTTGCGCGGGGTAGCCGCCCCACGTCTCTCCCGCGGGAATATTGCTCATCAGGGCGGAGCGCGCGGCAATACGCACGTCGTTCCCGATGGTCAGGTGGGGACCGATTCCGCAGCCGCCGCCCATATGAACACGGTCGCCGATCTGGCAACTTCCCGCGATACCGGTGTGACCACTGACCATGCACAGGCGTCCCATTTGCACGTTGTGCCCAATCTGGCAGAGATTGTCAATCTTGGTACCGGCGCCGATCCGCGTTGCAGCAAACTTGCCGCGGTCGATCATGGAACCAGAGCCGATTTCCACGTCGTCTTCAAGGACAACCGTGCCGAGGTGCGGAATGCGCAGCACGGATGTGCCATCGGCGCTTGGCCGGTAGCCGAATCCATCGCCGCCAATGACTGAGCTCGCGCCAATCACACAGCGGGCGCCAAGAGTGCAGCGCTCGCGAATGACCGCATTGGCGTGGATCAGGGAGCCACTGCCGATATGAGCGTCCGGGTAGATGACGGAGTTGGCATGGATCGAGACATCAGTACCGATCACGCAGCGAGCGCCGATTACCGCGCCGGGTCCGATGCGAGCGCCGGCGCCGATGGTTGCGGTTGGGTCGACCCGCGCGTCCGGCGAGATGCCCAGCGCAGGCAGTGGCTCGCCGGGGAAAAACAGTTCCAAGACCGGGATCATTGCCAGATCAGCGTTGTCGACTTCAATGAGGCTACGGAGTGCAGGGTCATGCCCGCGCACTTCGATACCGCGGGTGACAATCGCGGTGCCTGCGCTTGAATCCGCCCAGCGGTTCGCATTGATCAAGTCACCGATGAAGGTGAGTTGGTCGGTCTCTGCATCCGCCACGGTTGCAAGCCCGCGCACTGGGCGGTCTCCGGGTCCGACCAGTGTGCCGCGCACCAATTCGGCAATCGATCCCGAAGTGTGCAGGACGTTCGTCATGGCTTGGGGGCAGCTTGCGGCGCAGTGATGGCAGCTGGCGGGGCACCGCCGCGCGACTTGAACTCAGCGTTCGCTCGAGCGATCACCGCATCGGTGATATCAAGCTCATTGTCTGCAAAGAGAATGCGGCGCATGGCAAGTTGCTGACGCGTAGCAGTGAATCCCGCTGGTTCGATCGGAGGGATCGAATCATTGATGATCACATAGTCAATCTTGCCTTCCTTGGCCACCGCGGCAGCAGCTTCGCGCACCTTGATGTACAGCGAGCGCATGCCACTGGCGCGTTCTGCTTCTACCTTCAACTGACCAAACTGATCCTGTGCGCTCATCGTGCCGATGGCGCCTTCCACTTTCTTCAGCGTGTCGTTGTAGGGCGGGGTGCCGGGCTTGTAACTCTCCAGCTCAGCATTGAGGTCCTGCAGTTCCCGGCTCATGCGGTCCTTCTCACCAACCATCTTTTCACCAAGCGTCTTGATGGCTGCTTCAATGGACTTTTGTTCATCGAGCGCCGTGAAGATGCGTTCCACATCAACGCTGGCAACGCGGGAAGGGCGGTCGGGGAATGCGGTTGCGGCGGCAAGCACTGCTACGGCAATGCCAAGGGCGATCGTGGTATTTCTCATGGTATTTGTCATGAAACGGAAACCGTCGGGGTGTTCATGTTCGCGTGAATTTACTTGGCTGCAGGCGCAGGAACTGGGGCAGGCGCGGCACCCGGAGCAGTTGCTGGAGCAGCTGCATCGCCGGTGTTCGGCTTGGCGGTGGTGCCGCGCGCGTTGTTCATACGCACGACAAGTTGGTCGGTGACATCGATGCCCTTTGCTGCAAAGAGGACGCGGCGGCGGACGATTTGCTCTTGCGCCTGTGACTCAAGCGGCACTTTGGAATCGCGCTGCAACTGAATATCGGTGACGCCGTCGTTGACCAAGATGATGTCCCAGCCCTCAGCGTCGGCGAGCTTTTGACTCTCCGCCCGAACATTGCGGTACATGCTCTGCCACATCAGGGCGCGCTCGCGATCGACCTCGATCTTCTTGATTCTTTCCCACTGCTCCATTTGCAGCTGTTCAAACGCCAGTTTGTCGCGAATGCCCATCCGCTCCTGATCGCTGGCTGCGGTCTCCATGGTCTTTGCCAACTCCTCAACGGACTTTCGCTTGGCGGTGAATTCGTCTTGAACCTTTTTGCCAAGTGCGGTGATCTGCACTTCCCAATCGCTGCGCTCATTGAGGCGCTCGATCACTTTCACCAAGTCCACGGTGGCGACTCGGGTAGGTGCGGGGGCCATGCGTGCGGAGGCGCCGGCGTTGTACGAGACGGCGGTCACCATTGCCCCAGCAATTGCTGCGACGAAGATGCCTGCAAAGGTCCGGTGGTTGCTCATCCCGGCAGTGTACGCAGCCGCCGCCACTGATGGCAGGGTGTCAGAAGGGCAGATCGATCGTGAAACTGAATACCTGTTCCTCGTCAAATTCCTGCTTCATCAGGGGGTAGGCAAAGTCAAGGGCAATGGGCGCCTGACCGAACTGTGGAATGAAGATTCGTAGGCCCGCGCCAACGCCCACGCGGTACTGCGCGAGCCAGGCGTCATCGTTCACGGTTCCGCTGTCAACGAACGTCACAACCGATAGGAAGTCACCCATGATCGGAATTTCGTACTGGGCGCCCGCGAAGAACAGAAAGTTGCCTCCGACCGGCACATTGGTGTCTTGCGTGGTGAATGTGGCAGGGGGGTTGTTGCCAATGATCCGATTGGATTTCGGGCTCACAGTACGGAACGCAAAGCCGCGCAGCGTGCGCCCGCCGAGGTACCAGCGTTCGTACACGGGAGCATCCGTTGAGAAGATGTATGCAGCCTGGGTACGCAGACGCAGAACCTGTTTACGCCCCAGAAAGTCTTCGTAGGTTGTGAAGAACTGCGTGAGGTTGATGCCCACCTGTGGATAGGCGTAGTCGCCGCCAAAGATGCCGTGGTATCCGGTTTGCAACTCCAACTGTGAACCACGGCCGGGGTGGCTGGGGTTGTCGACTTCTGTGCGCGTGAGTTCCATCAGAACGGCGCTGTTGTAACTTGGCCCGCGCTGTTCCCACACCTCCACCGGGGTTTCGTCCTCGAAGTCGGTCAGCGTGACATTCTCTACCCGGGGATTCACGGAGAATGACCAGAAATCACCAATGCGCGTACTGATTCCAAACAGCAAGCTGGCTCGATCTTCCAGGTAAGTGTCGAAGAAGCGAGTGCGGTAATTGAGCGCGGTGTTGCCACCCCAATCGCTATCCAAAAGGTGCGGATCGCCGATCGAGACGTTGTAGTTACTCACTTCAATACCCGGCGCGATCGCCAGGTTGAAGGTTTGTCCGGCGCCGCGGAAGGAGCGACCGCCGGTGAATTCATCAAAGGTTTTAGGCGTATCAGCAAGGTCGAAGTTCTGCTGCTTCAGCGAGATCTCCCCGAACAAGCCAGAGTCGGTGCCTGCACCAACACCAAAGTTCACGGAGCCGGTTTGCTTCTCCTTGATATCCACCAAGACATCGCGAGTGCCCTTGTCATCGGCATCCGGTGCCTGTGGCGTCACGCGCGGCTCGCGGAACAAGCCGGAGCGGTCGAGCCGCTTCTCAGTGTTCTTGATTTCACGCCCGTCCATTGGTCGACCGGGTTGGAAGCGAACGAGTCGGCGTGCCACTTTGTCACGCGTGACATAGTTGCCTTGAATCTCTACCAAGCCAGTTGCATAGGCACCGCCTTCGCGAATATTGAGAAGGAGGTCAACCTCGGGCTCTTCGCCCACACGCACCCAACTGTCACCCACGCGGGCATCGATGTAGCCCATCACTTGGTACGCCTGAACGATCGCCGCCTTGGTCTTGTCGATCAGGTTGCGCTGAAACGGATCGCCGCGTTGGATGACGGCCAGATTGCTAATCTGTTCCCGAGTCATGATCGTGGGCGGGTTGCCGGCTTCGCCCTTCACAACGATGTTTCGTAGCCGGTATTGGCGTCCTTCCGCGATCACAAAGACAATCTTTGCTTCGCGCTGATCGGAGCTCAATTCAATACGTCGATCAACGCGGATATCAACGTGCCCGCGGTCTTTGTAGTAGCGGTCAATGGTGGCAACATCTTCCACCAAGAGGTCTTCTTCAAGTTCGCCTTTACGGAACAGAAATATCCATGGCTTGGTCTTGATCTGCGCCTCAAGTTGTTCGGAAGCAAACGCCTGGTTGCCAACAAACTCAATCTCGCGAATACGTACCCGCGGTCCTTCGATGATCTGAAAGAGGAGCAACCCTTGGTCAAGTTTGCTCTCGTCCACCTTCACGTCAACCAGGTAGTTGCCGCGCCCCTTGTACATCTCTTTGATACGGAACACCGATTGCTCCAGCAAGAAGTCATCGCGCGGCGCGCCGGTGGCCAGCGGCACCACCTTGCGCAACTCCTGATCGGTGATCACATAGTTGCCGGCGAAGTCAATGCTGTTGACGATCTGCTGCTCTTCGGCGGTGTAGGAAACTTCGACGCTGCCGTCCGGAAGAATCGTGGCGTCCGCCGAGACCTGTCCAAATCGACCGAGTCGGTACAAAGTAGAGACGTCGTTCTTGACCACCTTGGAATCAAAGGGCTGTCCGGCGGCGATGCGCAGGTTGTTGCGGATCTCTTGTTCAGTTGCCAACTTCTTTCCGCGGATCACCACCTTGATGGATGACACCGGTCGGTCCGCCAGGGTTTCGTCTTCAAGATCAAGAGCCCATGCGCGCGTGCTGCCGAAGAAGGCAATGCAGGCGATCAGCGTTACCAACAGGGCGTTGCGCAGTACGTCGCCGAGGTGCCCGGGACGGGATGTCCGGCGGGGAGTTCGTGTACCGAGGCGATCCATGCTCGATCTGCGAGGATAGTCGCGCCGCAATGTCTTCGGCTACCCTTTCCCGAATCATGAGCACTGCCAATCTTGCCCGTACACCCTTTCATCACTGGAGCGCCGAGCGCGGGGCTCGCTTTGTGGATTTCACGGGCTGGGAGATGCCCATGTCATACGGATCCATCATTGACGAGCATCACGCGTGCCGGTCGGGCGCCGCGTTCTTTGATGTCAGCCACATGGGTCGTTTGCGCATCACCGGTCGGCATGCGCGCAAGTTCCTCGACCGTGTTTGCACGCGGCAGATCATGGGTATGGAGCGTGGCACGGTGCGCTACTCGCTGGTCTGCAACGAGCGGGGCGGGGTGCGCGATGACGTGTTGGTCTATTGCTACGAGGAAGACGACTACATGATGGTGGTCAATGCCTCCAACCGCCTGAAGATCCTCGATTGGTTCGGGTCGATCAAGGCGCGTGAGAACATGACATTCCAAATGGAAGATGTCACCGCAGACAC
>JBDKKN010000070.1:0-36089 GCA_039796075.1 Planctomycetota bacterium
CCGCTTAGCCTCGGGCGAATCTGTTCGTCCGGTTGGCACCCACGGGGCGTACGTCCAACTGCCGGACTTCTCAGTTTCACACGCCGCTTACCGAGGATCCCGTGCTCACTGTGGGGGCTCGAACACGGAGTACGCGTGCATGCATAGTTTGGAACCCGTTTCCCTGGCCGCAGGCGCCGGAGAGGACAGGGCCGCGCTCAGCGGCCGTCCTCGTAAGGCGGATGCGGGCCAGTACGCAACCGTGATGCAAAAACGCAATCCAAGCACGCCCTCAGACAGCCATCACCGTCACCGCGCGGTCAATCAAAATCGTCGCCGCAGTCTTGGCCTTCACCTCGTCCACGCTTACTCCCGGTGCCGTCTCAATGAGCCGGAACAACCTCGCCCCTTGGTCAAACTCGAACGCCGCAAGATCCGTGATCAGCATGTGCACGCAATGCTGGCCAGTGAGGGGCAGGGTGCATGCCGGGATGAACTTGCTCTCGCCCTTCTTGTTGCAGTGGTCCATGACCACCACCACGCGCCGCACTCCCGCCACCAAGTCCATGGCACCGCCCATCCCTTTGACCAGCTTGCCAGGAATCATCCAATTGGCAAGATCGCCGCCTTGACTGACTTCCATCGCTCCCAAGATTGCCAAGTCAATATGCCCACCACGAATCATCGCAAAGCTATCCGCACTGGAGAAGAAACTCGCGCCCTTCACTGCGGTGACGGTCTGCTTGCCCGCATTCACGAGGTCTGCGTCAACCTCTGAATCTTTCGGAAATGGCCCCATGCCAAGCAGCCCATTCTCTGACTGCAGCCACACGGTCATGCCGGCCGGAACGTGGTTTGCCACCAACGTGGGTATTCCAATTCCAAGGTTCACGTAATAGCCATCGCGCAGTTCACGCGAAGCACGCAATGCGAGTTGGTTCCGATCAAGTGCCATAACGAATCCTCCTTGCGTTTGCGGGTTCGATCAACCGAAGACGATGCCTTGTGCGAGCGGCAAATCCTTGGACCAATTGATGGTGCAGGTCTGCCGGCGCATGTACTGCTTCCAACTATCGCTGCCCGATTCGCGCCCGCCGCCAGTGTCCTTCTCGCCGCCGAACGCTCCGCCGATCTCCGCGCCGCTGGTGCCGATGTTCACGTTGGCAATACCGCAGTCGCTGCCTTCGGCGGAGAGGAATCGCTCCGCACTGCGCACGCTGTCAGTGAAGACCGCGCTGGAAAGCCCTTGATCGACGCCGTTATTGATAGCGAGTGCTTGATCGAATGAATCAACCGTAAAGATGTAGAGAATCGGCGCGAAGGTCTCTTCGCAGCAGATCGCCGGCACCACACCGCGTGGAACGGAGATCAAGGTGGGCTCTACAAAGTTGCCGGCCTTCTTTCGGAAACGATCGATGCCTGCGGTACCGCCAGCGAGCACCTTGCAGCCGTCGGCCTCAGCGCGCACGATCGCCGCGCGCATGTTCTCTACGGCGCGTGCATTGATCAGTGGTCCCATGAGTGTTCCCTTCTTCATCGGATCGCCGATCGGAACACTCTTGTAACTCTTCACCAAGCGCTTGGTCAATTCACCAACAACATCCTTGTGAACAATCAGTCGCCGGGTAGTGGTGCAGCGCTGACCCGCAGTGCCGACCGCGCCGAACAACACGCCGCGCGCAGCAAGATCCATGTCGGCATCCGGCATCACAATGATCGCGTTGTTGCCGCCAAGCTCCAGGAGCGTGCGTCCAAGCCGCTTGCCAACAACCTCGCCCACGCGTCGACCCATGCGGGTACTGCCAGTAGCGCTGATCAGCGGCAGACGCCGATCAGCAAGCATCGTCTCGCCCACCTCGGTATCGCTGCCGATCACTAGGCCAAACACGTCTTCTGCGCGGCCGCACTTCGGAACAAACACATCTTGCTTGCGCATCACATCTTGCGCCACCTTGTTCATGGCGATCGCAGTGAGTGGCGTAATGAGGGAAGGCTTCCAGATCATGGTGTCGCCGCACACTGCGGCAAGCATGGCGTTCCAAGCCCACACGGCAGCAGGGAAGTTGAATGCAGTGATGATGCCGATCGTTCCCAGCGGATGCCACTGCTCATACATGCGGTGACGGGTGCGTTCACTGTGCATGGAGAGTCCGTAGAGCTGCCGCGAGAGCCCCAGCGCGAAGTCTGCGATATCGATGCACTCTTGCACCTCGCCAAGACCCTCGGCGTAGATCTTGCCCATCTCGCGCGCGACTAATTCGCCCAGTTGATCCTTCTGCGCACGAAACTCTTCGCCGATCAGGCGAACAATTTCACCGCGCTTCGGCGCTGGCAGCATTGCCCATTCCGGTTGCACTTCGCGCGCGGCTCGAACGGCGCGCTCGTACTCCTTGGCGCCATCAAGTCGGATGGTGCCAAGGATCTTTCCGGTCGCGGGTTCAAGGCTGTCGATCGCCTTTCCTTCGGCGAGCATCGTGGCCGTCTTCACATTGCGGGGGAGGAGGCGCGCGTCGCGCGCGATGCCGAATCGCTTCAGGTAGTCAGTTGCCATGGGACGAGCAGGATACGGGCGTGAAAGAAACACGGCGCGGGCCTGAATGGCGCCGCGCCGTGGTGTTTCAATCGAAGAGCGGCACGCCGCTCACATGGCAATCACTTCGCCGCTGGCGCTAGCGGTGCAACTGGTTCTGCTGGCTTCACGGCAGGCGGATTTGCGCCGGTCGGTGCCGTTACCGGGGCCGTCGGTGCAACTGGCGCCACCGGCGCTGCTGCCTTCGCCTCAGCCATCATCGTCGCCGCAGCGGCGGCATCAATCTCAGCCGCGGATCGCATGACAACCTTCTCTGACGGAACATCTGGGAAGATTCGCTTCGTTCCGGTTTGATCAGTGGCTTCCGCCGGGCCTGGTTTAATGGCGCCCATGGCGTCCAGCACATCCATGCCGACCACGATCTTTCCGAACACCGCGTAGCCGGGACCGTTGGCGCCGTCGAGGGCCGGATTATCTTTCAGATTCAGGAAGAACTGGCTGGTGGCACTGTCTGGTGACGGCAAGCGAGCCATGGAAATCGAGCCGCGCATGTTCTTCAGGCCATTGGTCCACTCGTTCTTGATGGGATCGTTGGTCTTCTTCTGCATGAACTTTTCGTCGAATCCGCCGCCCTGCACAACAAAGTTCGGAACGATGCGGTGGAAGACCGTCTGGTTGTAGAAACCTTCCTTGACGTAACGACGGAAGTTCTCAACCGAGATTGGTGCCTTCACCGGATCAAGCTCAAGGACGATGGAGCCCTTGGTTGTGTCAAGCAGAATGAAGACTGGACCGGTCGCAGCAGGGGCCTGAACCGCGGGCGCTTCTGGGGCCGCAGTGGCCGGGGCAGCAGGAGTTGGAGCGGTCGGCTCTTGGGCAACAGCCGCCGACATAAAGGCGAGGGCGCAGGAAGCGGTAACGATTCGGAGCAAGCGAGTGGTGGTATTCATGGATAGTTCCTTGTTGGGGTGCGCATCATACGCAGCAATTGCCACGCTATGCCGCCAATTTCATGTGCATCTCGCCCGCCCAATTGACGTCTCGCTGCATAGGATTGTGGCAATCCTTGCAACCGAGCAGGTTCCGCTACCCCAAATCGCTATGCACTCCCTGATCCGACCAATCCTCGACCTCTTCAGCAGCGTTCGCTTCGGGATCGTGCTGCTTGCGATTCTCTTTGTCTACATGTCGGTGGGGTCGGCGGGCATCCTGTATCCGATCCATCCAAACTTCTTCCACCCCGATGCGTGGGTGCACGCGCAGATGCGGCAGTGGCGCCCCTTTGAGATGACCGAATTTGAATGGTTCCACTGGTGGCCATTCGATCTACTCATGGGACTCATTGCGCTCACGCTGGTCACTACCACCTTGCGCCGCATTCCGTTACGAGTAGTGAACTTGGGCGTATGGATGATTCACTCCGGCATCATCATGCTGATTGTCGGCAGCGTGATTTACTTTGGAACGAAGATTGAAGGCGAGGCCCCCGTGGTCCGCCGCACTCTCACCATTGGTATCGCGGCGAAGGATGGTCCGGCCTCAGAACTCATTGCCACCGGAACGATCGTGGCCATGCCGGGCAGCAAGCTCACTGTGGGGCAGGGCGCGGATCGTTACGACGTTGAAGTACAGTCGATCGATCCAGCGTGGGAACTACGCTCGGGTGCTGATATCGGTAAGCGCGCGTACAGCCTCAACCTGATGATCACCGCACCGGACCGCCGCTTCATGCGTCAGGTGATCGCGGGATATCCGGAATACACCGAAGACCTGATCATCACGCAAGACAAAGCGCAGCCATTGAAGCGCGCCGTGAAGGAAACCGGAAAGCCGATCATTGACACCCGTCTCTTTGTGGCGCTTGATTACTGCCCGCAAACTGATTTTTACCTGAAGAACGACCTTGCAAAGAGTTGGGCGCTCTATGTGCGTCGCCCCGGCGAGACGCGTTGGGTGGAGCGACCAATTACCGGGCTGCCTCTTTACAACGACTATGTTCCGGATCTCAACGAGGTCTTCCTTGGTTCTGCCGAGAGCGCCGAGCCCCGCGCACTCCGCGTCATGATTCCCGCTGCGGCGGCTGATGATCCTGCACCGGAAATCGTCTTTGAAGCAACCGGATACCTGCGCTACGGGCAGATGCGCACGCGCTTGATACCGGGCGGAACCGACGCGGCTCCCAACGCGGTGGCCGCAGTTGATGTTTCCGATTCCGAAGGTCGAGCGGCGCAGTACCGCCTGGTTGCCTCCGACCCACAGAAGCGAAGTGCCGATGGTGGCGTGCTTGCGATTCGGCAGATATCCGATGAAGAACAGCTTGCATCGCTGCTCGCACAACCGACACTGGTGTTCCGCGTTCCATCGCGCAACATCACGCTCACGGAGTCGGTGAAGGACGCCGCGCTGACCGACAAGGATGCGCCGTGGCGCTCGATCGGTCCGGTGGATTCTGGATATGCGTACCGCGTGGCGGCGGTGCAGGATGACTTGCCGATCGGTGGTCGTGAACTCTCTGTCGCCATTCTTGAACTGCGAACGCCCGCCGGTGAATTCCGCCGCTGGACATTCAGCGACCCCACCATGAGTCGGGACTTGGCACCCGGCGAAGATCCAATGGCCGCCATGAAACGCGGCGGTGAGAGCTTCACTGACAAATCACTCGAAGTGGAATATCGCCCGGGAAACGGCCTCGCACTTGCGTTGTTGGTGGCTGGCCCAGAAGCGGGTCGGCTGCGCTTGGTTGACTCGCTTGGTCGGCCAGAAGCCCGCGTCGTGGACGTCACGCCGCGCATTCCGGTTGAACTGGCTGCCGGCGTCAAGTTGACGGTGACCGATTGGATGCCCAACGCTATCCAAGAGTCCAAGCCGTTCGTCGTGCCGCAATCACAACGGCAGCGCGATGCACGCGAATTGTTCTCCATGATGCGTTTGAATCAGGTGCTCCCAGTGAAGGTTGCCGCGGAATCAACAGCGCCGGTCGCTGCCCCTGCATCAGCCGCCGAGTGGCTCACCTACCACCCCTATGTCTTCGATCGCCCACAAGATGTCTTGCGCCGCTATTGGCTGACGCCCAGCACGGTCACACTTGCTGATGGCACCGCGCTTGAAGTGCTCTTCTCACGTCAGCGCGAGCCGCTCCCTGCTCCCGTTGCACTGGAGACATTTGAGTTGACCACCGAAGTGGGCGGCTTCTCCGGGCAGAGTTCCAGCATTCGTAACTACACCAGTGTGGTGCGCTTTCAGGAAACCGGCGGCACGTGGGGCGCGCCCGAACGCCTCAGCGTCAATGAGCCCGTGGAGTTTGACGGAATGTCATTCTTCCAGAGTCAGTGGGACCCACCGGAGGAAGCGCGCCAAGGCGGGCTGGCCAGCGCCGGTCTCAACTACACGGTGCTTGGCGTCGGTAATCGCCACGGCGTGTGGGTGCAGCTGATTGGTTGCATCGTTGCTTGCCTTGGCATGATGTACGCGTTCTATGTAAAGCCGGTCATCAAGCGCCGCAACGAACGACTTGTTCTTGAAGAGATTGCGCGCGCCAAGGCTGAAGGCCGGCGCCCCTCGTTTGCAAAGCACCATACGGAGTCCGTCCATGCGTAATGGTTCACAACGCTCGCTGTCCGCCTGCTACTCCGTGTTGCTGGTTGCATTGATAGCGCTGTTGACGTGCGCTCCGGTGCGTGCTGACGATCTGCCATTTTCGCAGCAAGTGGATCTCACGCCGCTCGACCGCGTTGCGGTGTTCTCTGACGGTCGCCTGAAGAGCTTCAGCAGCTTTGCGAATCAACAAATGCAGTTCGTCACTGGTCCGCGCAAGATTGGCGGTCAGGGATCAGACTTCACTTACTTTGACCTGCTCTTTCGCGGCAACGCCTACGACGACGCGGACGTGATCTACGTCAAGAACCGTGAAGTGCGCGCGCGCATTTCCGAAGCGGCCCTGCGTGCGGACCCTGCGCTCACCGAACGCCTGCGAGCATTTGAAGCAAGCGGCCTCGTCTCTGAGAAGATCCTCAACCTTCCACCAGTGCGCACGGAATTGCAAGCGATGGAAGGCGATCTCATTCGTACCGCCAAGGAGATGGACTCCATCAAGGGTGCGTTGTCGGTGAAAGATCCATCGTTCCTGCTTGGTTCGCTGCGGGTCATTCCGCCCGCTGATGGATCGCTTGATAAGCCATGGGTTTCGATTGGGGACATCATGTTGCTCGGCGCTGATCCCGCCACGCTGCCCGCCGCTGCACGCGAGCGACCAATGAACGCGGTGCCCGGTATCGACGAAGCCAAGCAGCGGCAGCTTGCCACCGATTGGCGCGCCTTTGTCATGGCGTGGCAGCAGGGTGATGCCACGGCAGTGAATGCACGCGTCCAGGCAATCGCCTCGATTCTGCCGACGCTCGTGCCGTCCATCTATCCGCCAGCGGAACGTCTTGAGTGGGAGGGTTGGTACTTCCGCAACGGCAATCTGAGCCGCGCGTGGTTGGTGTTCCTTGGAGCGATTGTGTTTCTGCTTCTTGGTCTCGTCTATCGGTGGCGGCGTGCCACGCAGATTGGAATGGGCGTCTTTGCGTTGGCGTTCTTCTTGCAAACCTTTGCAGTGATGTTGCGCTGGTACATCTCGGGTCGCTGGCCGAATTCCAATATGTTCGAGGCGGTGACGACCGCGGCGTGGATGGGCACTGCCGTGGCGTTCATCGCGGAGGTGACCTTCCTGCGCCGCACCGCCATGCGTGGCGTTGTGGCGCTCGGCGCGTGCGTCACCAGCATGGTGGCGCTCATGGCAGCGCATTTCCTGCCAGTGCAGCTCAATTCAAACATCTCCAACATGATGCCGGTGCTGCATGACGTGTGGCTCTACATCCACACCAACGTGATCATCTTTAGTTACGCGCTGATCTTCATGTCATCCATTTCGGCGTTCTGTTACCTGGTGTGGCGGATGCGCGGCGGCGGCTTGGCATTCGCGCGCGTGGGCGGAGCAGGGCAGGCGATGGAAATGATGGCCGCGGGCGGTGGCGCGGCCGGCGCGGCGAATGGCGGCGGTGCCGCCAGCAAGTTTGCGAATCACCGTGCCACTGGCGTGGGCGAAGTGTTCGACGGCGTCACCATGTTGCTCACCGAGCTGAGCTTTGTGATGCTGTGGGCGGGCATCGTGATGGGCGCCATCTGGGCCGACCACAGTTGGGGTCGCCCGTGGGGTTGGGATCCGAAAGAGGTGTTCGCGCTGAATACGTTCATCATCTTTGCGCTCTTGATTCACGTGCGCTGGAAGGTGCGTGACAAGGGGCTGTGGACGGCCATCCTTGCAGTAGCGGGCGCGGCGGTGATGCTCTTCAATTGGATCATTATCAACTTTGTGATTTCTGGGCTGCATTCGTACGCATGAGGCGCGGCTAGGGGGTCTCCTGCCCCGGCGGGGTCGCCGGATTTCACCAGCGTCTACAACTCACGCCCCCAAGCGCTCACGCGACTGGGGGCGTGTGTGCGTTGGGCTGCGCGCACGTGGAGACACTTCGCTGCCAATTGGCAGCGATAACGATTCCCTTGGATTATTACTGTATTATTAAATAATACATGTTAAAACATGACCGTTCTCAGTAGCAGATCAGGGCCGCACTTGCGCAGCTCGGATCGTTGGATCGTTGCTGTCGGGATCGAATCCTCTCATGATGCCGCGCAATGAATCGTGATCAACTCAATCAAGTGGTCGAATCGTGGCGCGAACTAGGAATCGGATTCGTCGGCGCTCAACTCCCCAAGCGGGGCGCATCCATCGATCTGGAGCGCCTGATCATTCGCACGGCCGTAGGCGCATCCGACATGGCGCGGCTGTTCGGCATGGCGGCGGCGTGGTTTCACCTGTACGGGGATCTCGTGGCGAAGCATCGCCTCCGGAGGCTCGTTCGTGACGAACTCGCCCAGGAGTTTCATCCGGTACTTGGTCTGCTTCTTGACACCGCGCAGCAAGGGCAGCACCCAAAGGAGTTCCGCACGGTGATCGCGGAATTGCCTCCGGCAAAGGTCGCACGCCCCCTGTTTGCGGTGGAGCAGCGAAGCGCTGCATTGGTCGCTCGCGCGCAAGGTATGGCGAGTTCCATGTCTCGACGGTGGCGGCTCTGGCACGTGGATGCTCCGCTTAAGTTCAAGGCATTGCATACGGCGCAGTGGATCACGGAACGCCATCCCGACTTCGTTGTTCGCGCGGATATGCGCGGCGACCTCCGCGTTTCCGTACTTGCGGCGCTGCGGTTCGATGACGGTGCAGGCAATAGTGAATTGGCTCTTGCGCGCGCCGCGGGCGGAAGCCGTGCTCAAATCCGTAACGCGCTTCAAAATTTGGAGATGACTGGTCGTGTGCGTCGCCTGAGCGCATTCAGCAAGACAAAGCCGGTGGGTCCTCATGGTGGCGCGGGCATCGGAGCGCGGAATCACAATGCAACCCAGATCGAATTGCTGCGATTCGGGTGAACCGTACCGTTGCTGGTGGACCGGACTTCTAGCAGCATGCCGGCGACTGGCCGGCACCTGCGCACCCAAGCGCCTTCGCATCTCCGGGTCGTCTGGGCGTTTCTGCCTGCCGACTCGCCAACTCGCCCGCACGGCGCTCCGCTCCGCATACCCTCCGCGCATCGAAGCGCTCGTTCCAACTCCTACCCGTCGCAATGCGTGGTTTGCCATGCTGCTGATCTGCGCGTTCGCGGTGCTGGCGTATCTCCCCGCGCTGCAAGCGGGGTGGATTTGGGATGACGACTCGTACATCCTTGACAACCCCGCAGTGCAATTGCCGGAGGGCATCCTGCACGCATGGGTGCCGGGCGCCACGCCGCAGTACTACCCGCTGGTGTTCGTCAGCTTCTGGGTGCAACATGCGTTGCACGGGCTTGATCCGTTTGGCTACCACTTAGTGAACCTCCTGCTGCACCTTGCATCGAGCGTGCTCCTGTGGCGACTCTTGATTGCGCTTCGCGTACCGGGCGCACTCTTTGCAGCCGCGCTCTTTGCAGTGCACCCGGTGCAGGTGGAGACCGTGGCATGGGTGACCGAGCGAAAGAACGTCCTCTCCATGGCATTCAGTCTGGCGTCACTCCTAGCTTGGGTGCGATTCCTGCAAGACACGCGCCCCTTCAGCGCGCGTGCGGGCTGGTGGGGCGCTTCGTTCGTCCTCTTTGTGCTGGCCATGCTGTCCAAGACCACCGCGGTGGCGGTACCGGTGGCAATGGCCGCGCTCGCGTGGTGGCATCCGTGGGTGGAAGGAACGTGGACGTCCGCGCGGGTGAAATCGGTGCCCGCACATTCCGCGCTCGCGAAGTCCACGTTCTCAAACTCCTCTCCCACAAACTCCTCTCGCACTAAATCCACGCGCTCTTCGATATCCGCAACGAATACCACGCCGTCAATATTCGCTTTAGTTCTCCCATTCTTCGCAGTCGGCATCGCACTCGGACTCTTCACCGCATGGGTTGAAGCCACCTTCGTCGGAGCGCGCGGGGCTGAATTTGCACGACCAGCCCTCGATCGACTTCTGCAAGCAGCGCAAGCGTGGTGGTTCTATTTGGGCACCTGGTGTTGGCCGCGCGGACTGATGTTCGTATATCCCGCGTTCGACGGCCCGGCATGGCTTCCGTGGTTTGCACTGGCATCCGGCGTCTCCGTGGCAGTGGCCGCCGTCATCGCCGTGCGGCGCGGCGTGCACGGCGCGATGGTGGCATTCCTCTGCTATTCGGCGGCCATCTTCCCGGCGCTTGGATTCATCAATCTCTATCCGCTGCGGTTCGCACCGGTGGCTGATCACTTTGGTTACGCCGCAAGTGCGGTGCTTGCTCCGGTAGCGGCATGGTGCCTCGTCCGTGCATGGCGAGCCATCAACGATCGCGGCGTTCCGTGCGCAATCGGCTCAGCACTCGCAGTAGTGCTCGTTGCATCGCTCGCAGTCATAGCCCGCGGGCATACCGCAAAGTTTGCCAATGCGGAGACACTGTGGCGCACCACGCTTGCGGACAATCCGCGCGCCTGGCTTGCTTCCAACAATCTGGTGAGCATGCTGCTGACCAGCGTGCAAGAATCAATAGACGCCGGTGATATGGCGGCGCGCGACCGCGACTTAGACGAAGCCGCGCGTCTGGCAGAACTTTCCGTGGAACTCGCCGGCACGATCGACATGCCAGTGCAGTCCAACATGAGCGAAATACGTCGGCTGCAGGGCAGGCTGCCCGAGTCGCTGACCGCGCTGGATGCCGCGCTCCTTCTGGAACCCAACGCCCCTGGCCCGCATTGGCAGCGCGGCCGCATCATTGAACTCATGGGGAACTTTGCGGCAGCAGAGCCTGATTACGCCCGTGCCGTTGAACTCTCACCGCGCAACGGTATCTTTCTGCGCGAATGGGTGCGCTGGCTCACCAAGTCTGGTCGCCTCCGTGAGGCGCGTGACATTGCCGCGCGCATCGTTGCTGTGGACCCAGGCGATGCCGAGTCCATTGCTAACCTCGGCGCGCTTGAACTTGAGATCGGCGACATCCCCGCCGCACGCCGCAACCTGCGTCGTGCATTGACCATGGCGAACGGTCCGCTGGCAACGGTCATCGCGGTCCGCTGCGCGCGCGCGTGCCTTGCCCCTCCGGTTGATCCGGAATCGGCTGCGCAGGCGCGCGCCATTGCCGAGCAGCTCGTGCGTGAAACCGAAGGCGTTGATCCGCTTGCATACGTCTTACTTGCACACGCGCAGGCCACGCTTGCCGATCCGAAAGCGCGCGAAACCCTTGCGCGTGCCGATGAGTTACTTGCAAAGTCTTCCGCCGAAGTAAAGGAATTGGCAGCCCCGGAACGTGCCGCAACGGAATCGCTCTTATCCGCGGACAGTCCGGCGTCCACGCTGTCCCGCTAGCGACAGATATGCGGATCGCATGTACGCCGATCCTGGTCACGTAAACGCAAGATGGCAGATTTCCACCGTATTTCGACCACTATTCATGCACATCCAGCACCGCGCGCTCACGCATTTCTACAAATTGTTGCGCATAGAGATCGTGGTACTTGCCGCGTGCACGCATGAGTTCGGCGTGCGTTCCGCTCTCCACAATCCGCCCGCCGTCAACCATCACAATCCGCGTGGCGCGGCGAATGGTGCTGAGCCGATGTGCAATTACAAATGAAATTCGGTGCGCTAGTACGCGATCCACGGCACGCTGAATGGTGCGTTCCGTTTCACTGTCAACGCTCGACGTTGCCTCGTCCAAGATAAAGACATCCGGGTCCTTGAGAAACGCGCGTGCCAATGCAATGAGTTGCCGCTGCCCAAGGCTGAGTCGCTCACCCGCTTCGCCCGCTACAAATCCCCAGCCGCCCTCCAAGCCATCAACGAATGAATCTGCGCCGACCGCCGCAGCGGCAGCCTTCACTTCCTCATCAGTGGCATCAAGCCGACCATAGCGAATGTTTTCCAAGATAGAAGTGTTTCGAAGCCACGGCGATTGTGGCACCACACCGAACCTCCCCTGATGCCACGCAAGCGGCCGCTCGCGCATGTCCACGCCGTCAAGCAGAATCCGGCCAGCGGTTGGCTCATAGAAGCGCGCGGCCAGGTTCACCACCGTGGACTTTCCAGCACCCGTTGGGCCGACGAACGCAATGGTGTCGCCGACCCGCGCTTCCAGGCTGAAATCACTCAACACCGGCTCGCCTGCCACATACTCAAAGCTGACGTTCTCAAAGGTGATGCGCGTGATTCGCGCCGCACTGAAATCATCAGCCTGTGCACGCACCGCCTCCGAGTCATGAATCGTTGGCACCGTGTCAATCAGCGACTGCACGCGCTCGGCAGCAGCCTGGGCGGAAAGCAAGTCAACCACGCGCTGCGAAACATCAATGATCGGCCACGTGAAGAGCAGGGCGTACTGCATCAATGCAACCAGGGTTCCAGGCGACATTTCACCCGTCTCAACCCGCAGTCCGCCGCGCCACAGCGCGATCGCCACCCCAAGGAACGATGCACTGGTTACCACCGGCACAAACACCGCTGACTGGAATGAATTGCGCATGGAATGCACTTCCATTTCCGTAGTCAAGACGACGAATTCGGTGTCCGCAGCACCTTCACGCGCCAGACTCTTGGTGGTGCGCACGCCGGCAATACCTTCCGAAAGAAAGGCCGTGATGCGTGAGTTGCTTCGTCGCACCAACCGTGAACTCTTCAGGAGTCGCGATTGAAAGAGCACCGCCAGCGCCGCCAGCATGGGGAGCAAGAGAATCATCCACACTGCCACGCGCCAATCGAGCCACAACATGCACGCGGCACTTCCGCTCACAATGGTGGTTGCCCAGAACGTGTCCAGGATCACCCACGGCGCAATGCCGCTCACTTTGCCGCAGTCGGAGGTGACCCGCGAGACCAGCCAACCCGTCGGGCGGCGGTCGAAATAGCCAAATTGCAGCTCTTGCAGCCGTGCGAACGCTCGCTCGCGCAGCGTGAATGCCAGCCCCGCGCTGATCCGTCCTGCCGCGCGGATGAACAGGAACACCCCTGCTCCGAAGCACAACGCCAGCACCGCCCACGCGCCCGCAAGCCACATGAATCGCTCGCCCATTCCATGCGCGATCGCCTCGTCAATCATGGCAGCGTTCAAGAGTGGCCGCGCCGATTCAATCGCGGCGATACCGATGCCGCCGCCAACTAATTGGACCGCGGACCGTCGATCTTGCAATGCAGTGCCAATGATCCTCTTCCATAAACCCAATGAGATCGATCCCGGTGCCGGTGCATCCAGATCATCATGAACTTCATTCATCGCGGAGCCTCCCCGGCAGCAGCGACCGCGTCGCGTTCTTCGTCTTCCAGCTCTGCTTGAATAGACCACAGTCGTTTGTACAAACCATCGCGCGCGATGAGTTCCGCGTGCGTTCCCTGATCCGTCACCCGGCCGTGTTCCATCACCACAATGCGGTCGGCTTCTGCAAGGGTCGAAAGCCGATGTGCAATCACAATCGTCGGCACGCGACCGCGCCTGGCGCGCATGGCGTTCAGAATGCGGCGCTCAGTATCACCATCAACGGCGCTCAACGCGTCGTCCAGAAGCAGAATGTCCGCGTCACGCACCAGGGCGCGCGCAATGGCAAGCCGCTGTCGTTGCCCGCCGGACAGGGTGATGCCGCGCTCGCCGATCACGGTCTCCCAGCCGCGCTGGAATCGAAGCACAGAGTCATGAATGGCTGCAGAATCTGCGGCTTCTGCAATCGCCGCCACCGGCAGCTCTGGCCGCACAATCGCCACGTTCTCCCGGATCGATCGTGAGTACAGAAACGGTGGCTGCAACACGCTTGCAATGCGCGAGCGGAGTAGCGAACGGTCCAGTGAACGAATGTCCGTCCCGCCGATCGTGATGCGCCCCGCGGTCGGCTCGTGGAATCGCAGCAGCAGGGCGGCAAGCGTTGACTTGCCGCATCCGCTCGGGCCCATGATGGCGACGGTCTCGCCTGCGCCCACAGTGAGATCCACGCCGTCAAGCACCGTATTGCCATGCGGGTAGGCAAACCGCACGCCCTCGAATCGAATCCCTCCAGCCGGTAGCGCTGCGTGCGCGGGACCGGTGTCACTCGCCAAACGCGACGCGCCGCCGTCAGCTTCGGCACGCGCTTCATGGCGCACCTCATCCCCAGCATCTTCTGCCGTGGGATCGATGATGGCATGCAGCCGCTCAATAGCGACCGCCGCCTTGCCAAGATCTGCCAGCATGCGCCCAAGGTGCCGAATCGGCCAGATGTACATATTGGTGGCAAACAGGAAGAAGAAGAACTCACCCGCGCCAAGCGAACCGCCAGATACCAGTGTGAGCCCAACTACCAATACCACCAGAATCTGCGCCAAACACGTCACATCACTCAACGCCCAGAACTGCGAAAGTCCGTCAAACAAGCGAATATCCGCATCGCGATGCGCCGCGTTCCGTTCGCGGAATTCTTCGCGCTCAAACGATTGCCGCCCAAACGCGCGCACCACACGAATACCTGCAATGTTCTCCTGCGCCTTTGCCGTCAGTCGTCCCTCAGCTTCATCTTTCGTCCGGAATCGATCACTCACGGTGCGAAAGTACAAGCCAGCAAACGCAACCACTGGAATCGCTAACACTGTCGATGCAATGGCCATGCGCCAATCAATGGCGAACATCAGCGGTATAGCAATCAGCAACAGCAGTATCGCTCGCCCCATTTCCGCAATCTGATTGGCAAGCACATTCTGCACAGTGTCTACGTCACTGGTGGCGCGCTGCAGCAGATCGCCGCTTTCATTTGCATCAAAGAAGGGCACTGGTAGACGCACAAGCCGCGCGTGAACGCGCTCGCGCAGTCGCCGGACGCTGCGTTGCGCGGCGCGCGCCGTCATCCATCCGCGCAACACATTCAAAAGTCCCGCGGCCACCGCCGCCACGGCAATCACTACGCCCGGTTTCCAGAGATCCGCACGCACCACCTCCGCGCCGCCCAGCATTGCCATGATGCGCGCACTCATGGCGCCCATCGGCGTTCCGGGTGCCGAAAACACGCCGTCAATCACTGCCTGTGGAACCAGCGGCACCACGTAAGAGAATGACGCCGCCAGCGCCTGTACGGCAATCGCGCCTGCATAGAGTGGGCGATCAGTTCCTAAGACAATCCACAGATCGCCCAAGCGTCCAAGAGCGAACGATGGCGTGCGCGCGGGGGTTGCCGTCATGAAACATCACTCATAAACGCTGCTCCCGCGTCCACGATCACGCAACCAGCCGTCACCTCACGGCGCCGCGATACCAAACACCGCGCACTCGCCCAAGTCTTCCGCGATCCGCAACAATTGGTTGTACTTCGCAGTGCGATCGGTACGCGCCGGCGCACCCGTCTTGATCTGCCCGCAGTTAGTAGCCACCGCGAGGTCAGCAATCGTGGTGTCCTCCGTCTCGCCCGAGCGATGCGACATGATCACGCGGTAGCCGTTACGCGTTGCCATATTCACCGCGTCAAATGTTTCCGTGAGCGTTCCAATCTGGTTGACCTTCACCAGAATCGCATTGGCGCAACCTTCCTTGATGCCGCGCGCCAAGAACTCCGGATTGGTGACAAACAAATCGTCACCGACCAGCTGCACCGTGCTACCAAGGGACTGCGTCAAACTCTTCCAGCCCTTCCAATCATCCTCAGCCAAGCCGTCTTCCAGCGAACGAATCGGCCACTTCTTGCACCACTTCTCCCACATGGCAATCATGTCATCACTGGAAGCCACGCGCTTCGGGTCACTCTTGAAGAAGCGGTAGCCCTTCTTCTTCACAGCTTTCGCCTCATTGGCAAGCTCACTCATAGCGGGGTCAAGGCAGATCGCAATTTGCCGACCCAAGTCATAACCAGCCTTCTTCACTGCTTCCGCAATCACTTCGCAAGCCGCCTCGTTGGACGGCAGATTTGGCGCAAATCCGCCCTCGTCGCCAACGGCAGTGGAAAGCCCCTTGTCGTGCAGCACCTTGCGCAGCGTGTGATAGCACTCAACACCGGCGCGCATGGCATCGTGGAAATTACTGAAACCAAACGGCTGAATCATGAACTCTTGGAAGTCAACGCTGTTGTCTGCATGCTTGCCGCCGTTAATGATGTTGAGCATCGGGGCTGGCAGTCGACGCGCACCCGCGCCGCCCAAGTAGCGCCACAGCGGCATGCGACACGCCGCCGCCGCAGCGTGCGCGGTTGCGATACTGATTCCAAGAATCGCGTTGGCGCCCAACTTTGACTTGGTAGATGTTCCGTCAAACTCAATCATCGAATGGTCAATCGCGGCCTGATCGCGTGCATCCATCCCAAGTACCAGCGGCGCAATGCGGGTATTGACATTGGAGACGGCCTTCAGAACACCTTTGCCCATCCAGTTCTTCTTGTCGCCATCGCGCAGTTCCACGGCCTCATGCTCGCCGGTGGATGCGCCACTCGGAACCAAGGCGCGTCCGAACGCTCCGCCTTCCAAGGTCACTTCGCACTCAAGCGTTGGGTTTCCGCGGGAATCAAGGACCTGACGGGCGTGGATGGAATTGATTTCAAACATGGTGTTGCTCCTCAGTGCGGGGTGGCTCGGAAGTGTACGAAACCGCCCCGCAGAAATGCGGCGTTGGTGCACCCCGTATTGTCAGTATTGCTAGTTCGCGTGCCGAACGCATGTCAGGGCGCGATCGCGTCCCAAACATCACGCACCACCCAACTCATCGCTTCCATCGCCGTGTCGGTTCTGCTTGCCAGGTGCGGCGCCAGGTGCGCATTGGGAATTCCAAGCAGGGGATTGGCCGCGTCAAACGGCTCCGGCTCATGAACATCCAAGATCGCCTGCGCGCCGGGACATCCCCGCAAGTGCGCCGCGAGCGCCACGTGGTCAACCACAAAGCCGCGGCTCGTATTGATGAACAACACATCCGGCTTCATCGCATTGATCAGTGCCGCATTCACAAACTCGCGGTTCGCAGCGCGTCCATCAATATGCACCGTCACTACATCGCTCGTCGCAAACAATTCAGCAGCGCTCACTGATCGCGCCCCGCGTCGTTCAGATTCTGACACATTCAGCACATCATTGAACACCACGTCAAACCCAATCACCCGCGCAACATCGGCCACCCGTCGACCCACGCGTCCGAATCCAAGGATCCCCATGCGCAATTCGTTCATCTGTCGATGCGCCACTACTTCTTCACGAATCTCATTCCAACGCGCCTTGCTGACCGGCGCGTCAAGGAACAACCGTGGCCGCAGCGCGTCGCACATCAAGCAGGTGACATACTCAACCACGGCCTGCGTGTTGGCATCCGGAGTGTTGAACACCCGAACCCCGCGGCGCGCGCACGCCTCCTCGTCAATATTGTCCAGGCCAACACCCGCGCGCCCAACCGCACGCAGCGCCGGAAGCCGGGCGAGCAGGGCGTCATTCACCTGCGTATAGGTTCGAACCACCAACGCCACCGCCCGTGGGGCGGCCGCCGCGAACGCCGCCGATTCCGCATCGCCCACCACCACCTCAGCCCGCTCGGCGAGCCACGTGGCGGGCGTCGGGGACAGGTGTTCGGTCTGGATGACGGTCATGCGGGCGCTCATGGCGGGAAGGATAGGACAAACACCCCGATAAGCCCGAGAACTTGCGAACTTTGCGAACTTTCCAGTTGCACCGCGTCGTAGTGGGAAGCAATACTTGTCCTATAGTCTCGCGCCGGTAATAGTCGAGACCACCGAACCTGACTATGGATTTGAAACAGCCACACATGCGAATCTCCACCAGCGCCAGCACCATCGCCTTCCTGACCGCCGTGACGGTGGTACTCCCAACCTCCGTGTGGGCCGACGAAGTTGGACGCGATGCCTTGGTGGCTCGAGTGGGAGCGTCCGCTCCCACGGGCGCCAATGTCGGTATCGGTCAAGTGGAGGCGTCGGAATCCGTCGGCAACTTCGGGGCCAATCGCCTCTTGGCAGAATTCGTCGGCAAGATCTTTACTGACATGAGCGGCGCATCCGGCAACAGTGGCCACGCCACGTTCGTTGGACAGAATGCCTACGGATCAACAACAAGTATCGCTCCCGGAATCAGTCGCATCTGGGTGTACGAAGCCGGTTCGTTTGCGCAGGGTGCGAACCTCAGTTTCGGCAATGCCTCCACGCTGCCACTGGTTGCGCCTGGCTCGCTTCGCATCTTCAATCACAGTTGGATCGGTTCGTTTGGAAATGTCACCGCCGACAATGAAGTGTTGCGTCGCGCCGACTATTCCATGAATCGCGACGACACGCTCTTCGTCTGCGGCGAGAACAACGGCGCTGGTAGCGCGATGAGCTCACTGATGTCCTGCGGTTACAACGGCATCGCCGTCGGTCTGACCTCCGGCGGACACAGTGCTGGCGATATAGCGACCGGTGTGGATGGCACCGGGCGCATGAAGCCAGAACTGGTAGCGCCCGGGCAATACACTAGTTTCTCTACGCCAGTCGTCAGCGCGGCCGCCGCACTGATGTACGAGACAACGAACACGCTTCCCTTCAGTAGCAACACCAATCGTCGCAAGGGTGTCACCATTAAGAGTGCGCTCCTGTGTGGCGCCACGCACAGCGCAACTTGGCAGAATCAAACGCCCACCTCCGGACCGGGCCGCGGAATCACCGTGAAGCCGATCGACCCGATCTATGGCGCAGGCACCGTGAATGTTGATCGTTCGCATCGCATTCTCACCGGAATGGAAGCGACTGCATCAAGCACCGCCTCCAGCGCCGCGGTTGCAAGCGCCCAACCTCTGTCGTCCTGGGATTACGAAATCTACGCACCCGGCACGCAGCGTCACTACCGCATCGACCTGAACGCCGCCGCGGATGTTTCAGTGCTTCTCGCATGGAACCGAGCCCCCAGCACACAATGGACATCCGGAACCGCGCCTGGTGTTCTCAACCTGCGTCTTGAACTCAAGAAAGTCATCGCTGGCGTTCCAACCTCCATCACCGGTGATGCAGGCATCGGACTCTTTGCAAGCGGCAACGTCGTCAGCGCAAGTGCGGTGGACAACGTTGAGCACCTGTACATCAAGGCACTTTCCGCTGGTAGCTATGTCCTGAGCGTGACCCGTGATGACGTGCTTTCCATCTCCGCGGGGTCGGCGGTCTCGTGGTTCGTTGATCTTCCGGTGATCTTTGGTGATATTGACGGCAGCGGTGCGGTCAACGGCGCTGATCTGGGACTGTTGCTGGGCGGATGGGGTACTCCCGGCCCTGGCGACCTCAACAACGACGGCGTGGTCAACGGCGCTGATCTCGGATTGCTGCTCGGTTCATGGACGTAAGCACACTCCGTCCGAATACTCCGCCACACAACTAGACTCCGCGCGGAATGCGGACCTCATGGCGTCAAACCTTCCTCTTGGTTGCAATCGTCGCAGTCCTTGGCGTTGGGCTGATCTATCCAATTCTGCTCACCGTTGGCGGAGCATTCCGCACCGATGACGGCGGATTCACGCTGCGCCACATCGCATCGGTCTTTGAGGATCCCGCCACGCGACGCGGCTTACTCAATGCCACGCTGATCGCAGCCATCACCACCACCATGGCCATCCTGATGGCGCTTCCGCTGGCGGTGGTGGGTGCGCGGTACACGTTTCCCGGCAAGACACTCCTTGGCGGACTGCTGCTTCTGCCGCTCGTGCTGCCACCCTTCGTGGGCGCCATCGGTGTTCGGCACCTCTTGGGTCGCGCGGGCGCACTGAACGCCGCGCTCGGCCTCGACATTGACTGGCTGGGAAACGGCGGCATCTGGGCGATCGCCGTGATGGAAGCCATCAGCCTGTTCCCGATCCTCTACCTCAACATCGTTGCATCGCTTGCCAACCTTGATCCCACGCTTGATGAAGCGGGCGAGTGCATGGGCGCCGGCCCGTGGACGCGATTCTGGCGCATCACGCTGCCCCTCGTTCGCCCGGGCATCTTTGCCGGTGCCACCATCGTCTTCATCTGGAGTTTCACCGAGCTTGGCACGCCGTTGATGTTTGAGTACTACGACGTCACCAGCGTGCAGATCTTTAACGGCATCAAGGAAGTGGAGGCAAGCAGTCGCCCCTACGCGCTGGTGGTGGTGATGCTGGTCTTCAGTATCGGCTTCTACCTGCTTGGCAAGTTCACGCTGGGTCGATCATCGTTCGCCATGCAGTCCAAGGCGTCCATCAGCCGCCAAGAGATCCGTCTGACCGGTATCCGCGCATGCGCAGCTATCGCACTCTTTGCCGGCACCGCGCTCTTTGCGGCGATGCCCGCCATCGGCGTCATCATCGCAAGCCTGGCGGTGCCCGGGCAGTGGTACGAATCCGTCCTGCCGCGCGCATTCACCACCAACCACTACGTGCAGGCGCTGACGCATCCGCTCTCCGCCGGCAGCATCCGAAATTCGCTCCTCTTGGCTTCGATCGCCGTGGTGTGTGCATTGGTGGTCGGCTTTGCGTCCGCGCGGCTCTTGGTGCGCGCCAACCTGCGTGCGGCGTGGCTACTTGATGCGCTGGTGATGCTGCCGCTGGCAGTACCCGGGTTGGTGCTGGCCTTTGGCTACGTCGCGGTCAGCCTGCAGTGGCCGTTCGGCGGCCCGGACGCGCCGCTTGGCGCCTTTGCAAGCATCATCGGAGCCACGCCCAACCCGTATCCGTTCTTGGTGGTGGCGTATGCGGTGCGGCGCATGCCGTACATCGTGCGCAGTGCGGTGGCGGGGCTGCAGCAGACCAGCGCGGAGTTTGAAGACGCGGGGCAGGTGGCCGGCGCGTCCAAGTGGCGCGTGCAGCGAACCATTGTGATTCCATTGATCGCCGCCAACCTGATCGCCGGCGCGCTGCTGGCATTTAGCTTCAGCATGCTGGAAGTGAGCGACAGTCTGCTGCTTGCCCAGCGCGAAGCGGACTACCCGGTCACCAAGGCCATCTACGCGTTGTTCGAACGGTTGGGCGACGGGCCGGGGATCGCCAGCGCGCTGGGGGTCTGGGCGATGGCGCTCTTGGCGATCACGCTGCTTGGGGCGAGTGCGTTGATTGGCAAGCGCATGGGGGCGATCTTTCGGGCGTGAGGGATTGCGGCGGCCAGGAAAGATTTTTCGGGCGCAGCGCATTCAGAACGGCGCTATTTCACTCACGACGAAAATCTCAAAAAATGCATGATGGCTGGGGGAGGCAGATTTCGTTCTTCATTGAACGCCAACGGCGCTGAATACGTGATCGTGGGCGCTTGACAATCGTAGTCCATAGGATACAATTCTTCCATGCGCGTCAGGATGACGACCGTCTACCGGGACTGGATCAACGGCTTGCGGGACCACGTGGCCCGCGCCCGCATCCAGGTCCGTGTGGATCGGCTCGTGCATGGAAACCCTGGTTCGCATCGCGCCCTGCGTGAGGGCGTGTCTGAACTGAAGATCGACATCGGTCCCGGCTACCGCGTGTACTTCACTGAGCGTGCCGGTGAACTGATCATCCTGCTCGCGGGCGGCGACAAGTCCACGCAACGCCGCGATATCGACCGTGCGATTGAGCTCGCCAAGAGTCTTCCCTGAGCCCCACTTCAATTCCCCTTTGATGAGAAAGCCCATGCCACGAGCCACCACCACCACCACCAAGTCGAAGCGTTCCCCCTCGAAGGCTCCTCGCCGCGGCGCAGGGCACACCCACACGGTCGTCTACGACGTCTCGAAGCAACTCCGAACGCCGAAGGAAATGGCGGCCTATCTCGAGGCGTGGCTCGTCGAGGCCCCTGATGATGCAGCCGGCATCTCGCGCGCGCTCGGTGACATCGCCCGCGCCGTCGGCATGAGCAAGGTCGCCAAGCAGTCCGGCCTCAGCCGCGAGAGCCTCTACAAGGCGCTGAGCGAGGATGGCAATCCAAGCCTTGACACGATCCTTCGGGTGGCGCGAGCGGTCGGTGTGCGGTTTCACGCGTCGGCGGCGTGAGTACGCTCGCCAGCGCGCCGCAGCACAGAAACCCCATATATGGTTCTTTTTGGCTATTCCATTTGCCTGTGGCGCCATTTATGGATATATTTGGCTATCTATATGGCCATGCTCCCGTCCAAGCCTCCGGAGTTCTCGCCTCGCATGGTGCGTCTCCTCGCACGCATTGAGGAGTTCCGCGGCGCGTGGCGCGCGACTGGATCGCTGCCGCCCGAACGGCTCACCACGCTGCGACGCATCGCCACGATCGAGAGCGTCGGTTCGTCCACGCGCATCGAGGGCAGTGCGCTCCGTGATGACGAAGTGGAATCGCTGCTGCGCGGAATCGGCGTTCGCCGCTTCGCGACGCGCGATGAGCAAGAGGTCGCGGGCTACGCGGAGGTTGTGGATCTTGTCATCCACTCGCATGAATCGATTCCGCTGACGGAGAATCACATCAGACAACTCCATCGTGATCTTCTTCGCCATAGCGAGAAGGACGAGCGCCATCGTGGCACTTACAAGTCTGCTTCGAATGATGTCGTCGCGTTCGACGAACATGGCCAGCAGATCGGCGTGGTGTCTGCAACCGCCACGCCATTCGAGACGCCGCGGCTCATGGCCGAGCTCCTTCATTGGACCAACGCTGCGCTCGACGAACCGGACACGCATCCGCTCGTCGCAATCGGCGTGTTCACGGTGGTGTTCCTCGCCATCCATCCGTTCCAGGATGGAAACGGCCGACTCTCGCGCATCCTGACCACGTTGCTACTTCTGCGAAGCGGTTACACCTTCGTTCCGTACAGTTCCCTTGAAGCGGTGATCGAGCGCACAAAGACCGACTATTACCTGGCGTTGCGCCGCACGCAGTCCACGCTTCGCACGCCGAGCCAAGACTGGCAACCCTGGCTCGAATACTTCCTTGGCGCCATGGCCGAGCAGGTGGCCCAGCTCGAGCAGCGCCTCGCACGCGAAGACCGCGCGCTCGGCGTGCTACCTCCGCTTTCCGAGATGATTCTCCAGTGCGCGCGCGAGCGCGGGCGAATCACGATGGGCGAGGCAATTCGCCTGACCGCCGCGAAACGACCAACACTGAAGTTGCACTTCGCCAAGCTTGTCGAACGAGGAAAGCTCGTCCGCCACGGCGTTGGTAAGGGCACTTGGTACGCGCCAACCGTTGCGCCTGCCGGTGACGCCTGAGGGTCTGCACTGCGGGCTTCCCATCACGACTTTAAGAGCCTCGGCCGGCGTCCACACTCCACGGCCCCAAGCGCACCCGCGCCTGGGGCCGTGTGTGCGTTGGGGGGCAGTCATCGATCCGTCGCGAGATCTACAGTTCCCAGAGTCGGGACAGCGGCACGGCGATATCCAACTTGTTGCCAAGGGTAAACGAACTATCCCCTGCGTAAAGCAGCGCGCCGCCTTGGTAATCCGTGCCGCACTGTTCGGCAAGGCGACGGAGGCCGTGCCCATCAGCGGGCGTGGCCGTGACCGCCGACTTCACCTCCACGCCCCACGTCTGGCGCCCGCGTGTGATGACAAGGTCGACTTCCACCTGGTCCTTGTCGCGATAGTGCCAGAAGCGCAGGTCGGGATCGGTCCAACCCGCTTGTGCGATGAGCTGCTGCACAACGAAGGACTCCAGCAGGTGCCCGAATCTGCTTCGCTGCGTGTTCCAGTCCGCGGCGCTGAGACCCGTCAGGGTGGCGGCCAATCCGCTGTCCACCAGGTGCACCTTGGGCGACTTGATCAGTCGATTGGCATGATTGCGGTGCCATGGCTGTAGCCGGCGCACTAAGTAGAGACGCTCGCATACCTCAAGGTAATGCTCGACGGTTTCGCGGCGCAGTCCGAGGTCGTTTCCAAGGCTCGAAATGTTGAGTAGTTCGGCGGTCCGCAGGGCGAGCATCTCAAGAAGCCGACCCACGGCGGCCGTGTCACGTACGCGTGCCACATCCTTGACGTCGCGCGCGAGCAGGGTGCGCAGATACTCGCGGTGCCAACTGTGCGCGCGGGCTGGGGTGCGCGCGACTGCTTCCGGGAATCCGCCGGACACGACGTGCTGTGCAAGCACAAGTGGTGCCTTTGGCGCGGTGGAGACGATCGATGGCTTGAGATGCCCGGCGAGGAGTGCCGCAACGAAGCGGCCAGGCACGCGCGCCTGCTCCGCCGCTGTGAGCGGTTGCAACTGCACGACCTCCATGCGACCGGCCAACGAATCGCCAAGGTCAGGGAGCAGAAGCAAGTTGGCCGAGCCGGTTAGCACGAAGCGCCCGGGTCGTCGGTCACGATCCACCGCGAGCTTGATGGTGCGCAACAGTTCCGGCACGCGCTGGATCTCGTCAAGGATCACGCGGGGCGGCAGCGCAGCGACGAAACCGGTCGGATCTGCGCGTGCAAAGGCAAGCGTTGCAGAATCGTCGAAGGTGACGTAGGCATGCCTTGGTTCGAGCGTGCGCGCAAGCGTTGTCTTGCCGGATTGCCGCGGTCCAAGCAAGCAGACAACGGGCGTGTCGCGAAGCGCCGCTTTCAGGCTGGTGGTGAGTGGTCGAGCGAAAGGTTTAGTCATGGGCTACCGTCCATTTGCCTATTAGACTAGCGTCCATTTGCCTATTTCGCAAGCGTCCAATTGCCGACGCAGTGGACGTCCCAGCCCATAGTTAGGCCACTCCACGCCCCCAATCGCTCACGCGCCGGGGGCGTGTGGGCCTTTGAATTGCACCCCCACGCGCTCCGGAAGCCGATTTTTGCCATTCCCGGTGTCGCTGTCGCTCCTATACTTATTGCCCCATGCCGTACACCCTTCAGCCTGACCACGGATACGGTCTCGAAGTCGAAGAGCATTCCCACGCTCGGCCCAGCGCCGGGGCGGGGGGGATGGTCACCATTGACTCGGACAATCCCGACTACCTGCGCAACCACGTTCAACTGCCTGACCGTTGGGTCCTCAACATCGGACCGCAACATCCGGCCACGCATACCACGCTGCGCCTGATCATGGAGCTTGATGGCGAACGCGTCGCGCGCGTCACCCCGCACATCGGCTACCTGCATTCGGGGTTCGAAAAACTTGGCGAGCACCACGACTATAACCAGTACGTGTGCACCATCAGCCGGATGGATTACATCTCGCCGATCGTCAATGACATTGCATTCCACACCGGCGTCGAGCGCTTCTTTGGCATCGAGCCAACCACGCGTTGCAAAGTGGTCCGCACCATCATGGCGGAACTTGGACGCATTCAGAATCACTTGCTTTGTGTTGGCGCCGCAGCGCTTGACCTGGGCGGATTCACGGGCTTCCTCTACGGCTTCAATGAGCGCGAGTTCATCTACGACATCGTGGAATACCTGAGCGGCCAGCGCTTCCATCCGGATTGGACGCGCGTCGGCGGCGCATGGCGCGACATCCCGTGCGATGACACATTCAAGCGCATGATCAAGCACTTCATCAACGAGCGCCTGCCGCGCGCGGTGAAGGACATGGAGACGCTGCTTACCCGCAACCGCATCTTCATTGACCGCCTGGAAGGGGTCGGTGCCATCAGTAAGCAAGACGCCATCGCTTGGGGTCTCACTGGCCCAATGGCGCGTTCTGCAGGCGTTCGACGCGATCTTCGCAAGGACGAACCCGTCCTCTGCTACGCGGACAACTGGGACGGCGAAGGCGCCGAGGCTCCCAAGTTCGATGTGGTGGTCTGCCAGACCGGCGACTGCTTTGCGCGCTACTTAGTGCGCGTTGAAGAGATCAAGCAGTCCGCGCGCATCATCAACCAACTGATCGATCGCATTCCGACCGGTCCATTCAATCCAACCGATGCAGCCAAGATTACGCAGCCTGACAAGGCCAACATCTACGGCTCCATCGAAGGCGTCATTGAGAACTTTGAACTGATGATGTGGAACAAGGGCTGGAAGGTGCCAATCGGAGAGGGTTACTTCCCCTTCGAAAGCCCCAACGGCGAACTTGGCTACTTCATCGTCGGCGACGGCACCAAGTATCCGTGGCGCGTTCGTACGCGTCCGCCGTGCTTTGTGAACTACGCCGTGCTGCCCAAGCTTGTTGAAGGTCACTTGGTCTCCGATGCCATCGCCGTGATCGGTTCGATCAATGTGATCGCGGCGGAGCTTGATAGGTAACCCAGCGCGCGCCTGGGCGCTTTGCCTTTGCACTGCTTCATGCATTTCCACTCGCTTACTTTCTGAGGACTCGCCCACTATGGCCTGGCCAACTAAACCTTCCGCCACCATGCAGGTCCCGCGTCGCGCGGAACCGTACGCCACCGCCCAAATGAAGGCGCGCTGGACCGCGGACGTGCTTCCCAAGTACGCCACCCGCCTGGGCGCGCTGATGCCCATCTTGCATGACATTCAGCATGCGTACCGGCACATTCCGTACCAAGCGCAACTGGAAATCGCGGAGTTCTTGGGCATTTCGCCCTCCGATGTCTTGGACACCGTGAGCTTCTACGACGAATACACCATCGAGCAGCGCGGCGTAGTCACCATTGGCGTCTGCCACTCGATCGCCTGCGAGCAGTGCACGTGCTCAAGCACCAAGCTGCTTGACTGCGCGCGCGAGCGTCTTGGAATCGGCGTTGGCGAGACCACCGATGACGGCCAGTTCACGCTCATCGCCATGGATTGCCTCGGCAGTTGCGACACCGCACCCGTGGCACTCTTCAACGAAACTCTGCACGAATCACTAACGGTCGAGAAGCTTGAGCGCCTGATTGTTGACGCTCGACATGTATCGCCCGGAGGCCATCACTGACATGCCCGCACCTGAAGATCCGCCGCTTGCACGCAATATCGGCTCGTTCTTCGGGCACATCATCGACGCGATCGTCTCGGATCCAAACGAGCCGAAGCGCGTTGAGGTGAAAAAGACGGTCTCTGAAGAACAGCGCCCCGACGGCGTGACGCTGCGGAGAACGGTGATTGATGAAGTGCTGCTTCCCCCTGATGGCCCGACCCCGCCGCCTGTGAACGACAAACACACTCACTGACGCACTGACCGCGCACGCGACACGCGACACGAGACACGAACGAGACCACCATGCCGACGTCCCCCGATTTCAAGCCGACGCCCGTTCTCACCAAGCGCATCCCCGAGGATCGCGCGCAGCGCAAGACCGTCTGGTTTGACCAGTATGTGGCGACCGGCGGCTACAAGACCCTTGAAAAAGTGCTTTCCATGCAGCCCGGCGAGATCACTGACCAAGTGAAAGCCGCCATCTTGCGCGGTCGCGGCGGCGCAGGATTTCCTGCTGGTTTGAAGTGGAGTTTCCTCACGCCACCCGATGGCGGACCGCGCTACTTAGCCATCAACTGCGACGAAGCCGAGCCTGGCACATTCAAGGATCGCCTGCTTGTTGATTTCGATCCGCATGCGGTTCTTGAAGGCATCGCCATTGCGGCCTATGCATGCCAGATGCAGACCGCGTACTTCTTCATTCGCGGCGAGTACCACCACCAAGCCAAGGTCTTCCAGAAGGCGCTCGAAGAGGCTTACGCCAACGGCGTATTTGGCAAGCAGGGTCTGATGCGCGGCGCATCAAAGTTCGCAGTGGACGTGGTGCTGCATCGCTCCGCGGGCGCATACATCTGCGGTGAAGAAACCGCGCTTCTTGAAGCGATTGAAGGTAAGCGCGGCTGGCCGCGTGTGAAGCCGCCGTTCCCAGCCATCAAGGGTCTGTTTGGACGCCCGACCATCATCAACAATGTTGAAACACTCGCCGCAGTGGTGCCCATCATGGAGCACGGCGTGGAGTGGTGGAAGAAGATGGGTGTGGAAAGCACGCTGCCGGGCGGCATGCCCAGTTACGGCACCAAGCTCATGGGCGTGAGTGGTCACGTCAACAAGCCGAACACCTACGAACTTGAACTGGGTATCCCGCTGCGGATGTTGGTTGAGAATCATTGCGGCGGTATGCGCAATGGCAAGAAGTTCAAGGGCGCCATCGCTGGTGGCGTTTCTATGGGCGTTCTTGGCACCGATCAATACGACGCGCCCATGGACTTTGACATCGGCCGCAAGTACGACGTCCTTGGCTTGGGCACCGCATGCCCAACCATCTTTGATGAAGACACCGACATGGTGGCGGTGGCCCGCAACATTTGCCGCTTCTTCAAGTCGGAGAGCTGCGGTCAGTGCACTCCGTGTCGCGAAGGCAGCGGTTGGCTCCTGAAGCTCATCACGCGCATTGAGCGCGGCGCGGGCACCACGCAGGACCTGGACATGCTCCTGGAGATTGCTGGCAGCATGGGTCTGACCCCCGGCACCACCATCTGCGGTCTGGCAGACGGCAACAACTGGGCCGTCCGCACCATCGTCAACAAGTTCCGTCCCGAGTTCGAACGCCGGGTGACCCCGCGCTTCGTTCCGGTGTACGTGTCAGCGGCGGGGCGCTAATCGAAGTGGATCCCGACGGTAAACGAACATCGTCAGGCGAACCGGGCGCACCACATTCCGTGGAATTCACTGGGCACGCGTTGGCAACGCTTTCAGTTGCCGATCGTGCCTGGCTTGCGGCTGGCATTGAACGAATCGTTCCGCTGCTTGGCTTCGCCGTGACGCGCGCCGCGATCGAACTAGTGCATGACGACCGCATGTGCATGTTGCATGCGCGACACATGGGGCTTGATTCCACCACTGATGTACTGACATTCGCGCAGAACGCGCCCGGTGAGCCGGTGGATGTTGATATCGCCATCTGCGTAGACGAAGCGGCGCGGCGCGGGCAGGGTGCTGCGCCACATGGTTCTGCTACGTCCCTCAGTGCGCCACACGGAACGCGCGGCGAGATCCTGCTCTATGCGCTGCATGGATTGCTGCATGCCGCTGGTCACGATGACCGCGATGCAGACTCCTACGCGCGCATGCACGCTGAAGAAGATCGCATCTTGGAAGCTGCCGGCTTCGGGCGACTCTTTGAAGGCGGTGCCAAGTGACGCTCTCCTTAACCGTCGCCGCTATCGCGATGTTGGTGATTGTCAGCATCTTGGCGGCATTGAGCCGTTCATTGCTACAAGTGAGCGAATCAGCCCTGGAACGCGAACTGGAAGAGCGCGGCCGCCTCGCGCGCGGTCGGTGGTGTTTCGGCAAGTTAGAGCAGGTTGAATGGGCAGTGTCATTTGCGCGCACTGCTGGCCGCCTTGGCTTTGCGGTGCTGGTGATCGCCATCGTTGCTGGGTTTGCTGAACCGCTCACTGCTAGCCGATTGGCTCTGGCATGGCTGGTTGCATTGATTGCTCTGTGGCTACTGTCCACCGCTGTGGCGGGCGCGTTTGCGCGTCATGACCCAGCGGGGGTGATCGTTTCGTCGCTGCCTTTCCTGCGTCTCATCTACGTGCTACTTGCACCGGTGCGCGCGATTGCGGATGTGGTGGACGGCGCAGTGGGTCGGCTCACTGGTTCCGGCACTGACGAAGCGCGCGGCGAAGAGGAACTGGTCAGCGCCATCGAAGACACGCAGCGGCAAGGCCATATTGATGAGCAAGCTGCAACCATTCTTGAGAACGCCATGGAGTTTGGTGACACCACGGTTGGCTCCATCATGACGCCGCGGCCAGCAATCGAGGGTATTGCCTATACCGATGACCTGGCCACCATCCGTGAGTTTGCGCGCCACTCCGGTCATTCGCGCATTCCCGTGTACCGCGGCAGCCTTGATCATGTGGAAGGCATCCTCTACGTGAAGGACCTGGTCACACTGCTTGGTGTCCCTGCAACGGAGTTCCGCCTGCGGCCATTCCTTCGAGCGCCGCAGCGTGTTCCGGAGTCAAAGCCGCTGCGCGAACAGTTGCGTGATTTCCAGCAGTCCAAAGTGCACTTTGCGGTGGTGGTTGATGAATTTGGCGGCACCGCTGGCATTGTCACCATTGAAGACATCATCGAGGAACTCGTTGGCGAAATCCGCGATGAGCATGAGCCCATCACCGATATTCAGCCCGTGGTGCGAACCCTGGAAGATGGCTCGTTTGAAGCCAGCGGGCGCGTCGCCATTGCCGACATCAACAGCGCGCTTGGCACCGAGATTCCCGAAGACGATGGCTACGAGACCGTGGCCGGATTTGTCCTTGAGCACTTTGGCTCAATCCCCAAGGCAGGCGATGCATTTGAAGCGCACGGAATACGCTTTGAAGTGGCAGAAGCTTCGCCTACCGCAGTGCTGCGCGTGCGCGCGCGCCGCATCGGTGAATCCGCTTCCTCATAAACCAAGTTGATATGCGTGCCGTTTGCGTTCGTCAGTCGAACTCATCGCCGCGGAAGGTGCTCGCCAAGTACGCATTGCGCACTGCTGGATCGTTGATGATCATCTTCGGATCGCCGTCCTTCAGATTGCGCCCCTCATGGATGATGTAGGCACGGTCGCAAATGCGCAGCGTCTGCTGCACGTTGTGATCAGTGACCAACACGGAGATTCCCTCAGAGGTGAGTTTGCGAACTTCCTCTTGCAAATCCTCAACGGTGTGCGGATCAACGGCCGCGAACGGCTCGTCAAGCATCAGGATCTTTGGACGATTGATCAGCGCTCGTGCAATTTCCAAACGGCGTCGCTCGCCGCCAGAGCAGGTGCGCGCTTCTTCCTTGGCTTTGTGTTCCAAGTGAAACTGCGCCAAGAGTTGCGCGGCCCGCGCCTTGCGTTCCACCTTGGTCATCGACTGCAGCTCCAGCACGGCCAGCAAATTGTCTTGGCAGGAAAGGCGCTGGAACACGGATGGCTCCTGCGCCAAATACCCCATGCCGGAAAGGGCATGTCGGTACATCGGCAGCATGGTCACGTCTTTGCCGTTGAAGGTCACTTGCCCGGCTTCTGGCGTGATCATGCCGATCGTCATGCGGAAGCTGGTGGTCTTGCCCGCGCCGTTGCGCCCCAGCAGACCAACAATTTCACCTTCAGCCACAGTGAATGCCACATCATCGACGACTCGTCGACCGTTGTAACTCTTCACAAGCCCATGGACTTCTAGGAGCGGCATTCCAGAAGTGTATTACACTCACCGCATGCGTTTGATGCCCACAGCTCATTCCGGGACGATTGCCCCATGCGGGGCGCAGGGGCCACGCGTGGCGTTGGCTTGCGCCGCACTTGCACTCACCGTGCTGGCGCTGACCGCGGGCTGCGTTCGGCGTGAGATTGAGGTGACATCCACGCCTCCGGGCGCGCTTCTCACGCTGAATGGCCGTGAAATCGGTCGCACACCCACTCGTATTGAGTTCACCTTCGACGGCATGTATGACGTCCGCCTCAAACTCGCCGGGTATGAATCGGTTGCCGGTTCTGGTGACTCCGACATGCCCGTGTGGGACTTCATGGGTGCTGATTTGGTGGCAGAGATAGTCCCCACTGACATCCATCGCTTAGAACATTGGCACTTTGAATTGGTGCCAGACGACGACGCGGACGCTTCATTGCGGCACCGCGCCGAAGCAGCGCAACGCTTTGTTGAGGCGCTGCCAGTGGTTGCGCCGGATGCTCCGCCACCAGCGCCGACGGCAACCCCTGAAGCTAAGAAAAAGAAGAAGCCCGCGAGTCAGAGTAATCCCTGACTTGATCTGTTCGGAGTGAACGGGGGCCTGCGGGCGACGGTGATCGACCCGCGAACGACCCGCGAACGGCTCGCGGATGACCCCGGGCGACCCCCGGACAACCGGGCCCCCAACCCCCAAAATCTGCAAAATGGTCACTCGGAGTTATCTCCCACAGGCGTCCGGCCGGCGTCCAATGGCGGTTACGGAGTCATGGCAGGGGGTGCTTGGTCAGCCGGATTTCCGGACACGCAAACTTCGTGAAAATCGCAGGGTTTCTAGGGGTGTTCTGCATTGATCCACCCGCGGTTGGGACGATACTACGCATCTGGCCTCAGGGGGGTCAGCACCCAATCTTCTTCGCGTTCTCGCTTCGTGCGAGGCCGTCGAACTGCCACCGTCGGACGTGTCGGAGCGTCCGACGGTGGTGCTTTTAGAACTCATCATGAACGCGCCGCGTGTGAAACGCACGCACTCGCCTGCACGCTTGCAGCGCCACCCACATAATGCACGCATGAACGGCCATCGCTTCGCTTGTTGCATGATCCGCACGCTGGGCATTGCCGCCGCTGCCACCGCGTCCGTCCACGCGTATGCAGCAGAGCAGGGCGCGCTGGATGCGCTCTCCCTCTATGCGTTGCAGCCGGTGTATGCATGGCAGCCGGCCGGCGCGCCGCTCACGGCGCCGCCGTCAACATCCGACAACCCTCTCATTGCGCCCGCGGCATCCGACGCGTCCAAGCCAGCGGTGCTGCCAACCCAAGCACCGCTTGAATCCGCCACTCCTGCCACACCCGCGACTCGCGCCACTCCCGCCACGCCCATAGTGACCGCTGTCACCACACCACGCTTCGGTGCCAAAGATTCCTGGCGTTTGAACTTCGAAGGCGAATGGATGGGCGACTTTCAAGATGCCAACGAATTGCAAGGCCGAATCGGCGCGGCGTGGTTCTTTGTGGACAATGCAGAATTGGCCCTGTACGGAACCGGTGGTTACGTTTCGCAGCCCGGTCAGGATGCGGGCATGTACGGCATCGACCTGGAAGCGCGCTGGCACTTTCTGGCCCGGGAAACCTGGTCGCTGTTTGGCAGTATTGGCTGCGGTGTGATGGGTTCCACCGCTTCAGTGCCCAGTGATGGCTCGGAGTTCAACTTCACTCCAAGTATCGGGGCGGGTGCCACCATTGAGGTTGCTGAGAACACGCGGCTGTACATGTCGGCGCGCTGGTACCACATCTCCAACGCGCAGACGTATGCAGACAACCCAGGCCGCGACAACCTTGGCGTCTGGGTCGGCCTCAGCTTTGGCATGTGACTCAGCTGCGGTAACCCTGCGGATGCGCTTGCATCCACTTCCATGCGCTCTCCACCATCGGAGCAAGCGTTCGATGCCGCGGTGACCACTTGAGTTCACGCATGATGCGTGTTGGGTCAGAAAGTAATTCCGGCGGATCGCCGTCGCGTCGCGCTGCTACCGTGACTGGAATAGCGCGGCCAACAACGCGTTCGCATTCAGCAAACACTTCGCGCACGCTGAAGCCATGACCAATGCCAACGTTGTACGCCTCGCATGCGTGTGACTTGAGTGCGTGCAATGCATCCACGTGAGCGCATGCCAAATCTTCAACGTGCACGTAGTCACGGATGCATGTGCCATCGGGCGTTGGATAGTCTGTTCCAAAGAGTTGCAGTGCTGGGCGTAAACCAATAGCCGCTTGCAGTGCAGATGGCACCAAGTGTGTCTCTGGGTCATGATCTTCGCCAAGCAATCCGTCCGATGCAGAACCTGCCACATTGAAGTAGCGGAGCATGGTTGCCCCAAACGCGCGGCCATCTTTGCGTGCGGCTTCCACTTCCTCGCGGATCATGCATTCGCAGGCCAGTTTGCTGGCGCCGTAGGGGTTCACGGGTCGCTGCGGTGTCGTCTCCGAGATGGGCATCTGCTCCGGTGCTCCATAGGTGGCAGCAGTGGAGGAGAAGACCATTCGTTCCGTGCCGGCGGCTCGCATGGCTTCAAGCAGGCTGCTGGTGCCGCCAACGCCGCAGCTCCAGTACATGGCGGGTTGCGCCACGGACTCACCAACCAGCGTGTAGGCCGCAAAGTGCAGCACTGCGTCGGGGCGCTCCTCAGCGAGCAGCGCGGCAACCGGGGCGCGTTCGCGTAGATCGAGTTTCGCAAAGCGCAGGCGACCTTGGGCAACGCTGCTCAGGGCATCGATGGCACCCTGATGACCGCGCACCAGGGAGTCCACGGCCACCACGCGGGTGGCGCCACGCGCAAGTAATTCACGCACGGTGTGCGATCCAATGTAGCCAGCAGCGCCGGTAACGAGGTAGTTCATGATCGGAGAATGTTATCGGGTCGTTTCAGGGATATGTTCCTGCCGAAGATGGGTATGATTAACTTTCGATGAGCCGCCACGGACGGTGGCTCGCCCCCAGCCGCGCTTGTTGCGGCTCCCGCCTGTGGTTCTTCTCGCATGGATTTCGCCACCCCGATTCGACCCTCTCTCCGTGATGCCGCCCCGGCTTGCCCTGCAGCCGAGGTTGTGTATCCCTCCTCAGCCGAACTCCGGCTCTCCGGGACCGCCGCATTGGGCGTGATCGCTCCCGATGACGTCCGTTTGGTGGCACTCCGGCAGGCGTGCGCCCTCCTGGAAACCCTGGAGGCCGAGAGCCAGTCGCTTGACCTTCGGCTTGAGACCGCCAAGCGCTTAGACCCGATGCGCCACGTTGTGGGGAAGACCTCCCTTGAATCCGCCATCGACCAGACTCGAACCCTGATTCGTGAGCTTGACGAGCACCTGTGTGCCGCCGCGGAGTCCGCCCGTGCGGCCAGCCGCACCGTCGCTCGCACTCATCCGAAAGACATTCAGTGACAGCTACAGCAGATAACGGCCACTCCGCCGCGCACCCGTTTGTCCAAGGTGCAGCCATTGACCTGGCTGCCGTGCCGGAGTCCGAGCGCAAGCGCGCGTTCGACGAAGCCTTTGAGTACCGCGGCGACATCACGCTGACGCTCACCGACGGTGCGCGCGTGGAGTGCTACATCTTTGATCGACGCATCGGCGCCACGATTGCGGATTCGTTCGTGCGGGTCATGGAAGCCGGCGGCGGCGAGAAGCGATCGATCTCTTACAAGGAGATTGCACGCTTGGAGTTCACTGGCAAAGACACCGCCGCAGGAAAGACCTGGGAGAACTGGGTGCGCCGCTATGTGGAGAAGCGCCTTGCTGGTGAGCAGGCGAACATTGACGCTGAAGTATTGGATTGAAATGAGCGCGCCCGAGGGGGACGCGCTTGTGTTTCATACCGATGATTCAGAGTGAATAGCCTTAGGCTTGAAACTCGCGACCACTCTCGGTGTCGAGGATCTTCCAACCAAATTCCCGGGCGATGCGCATGATCATGATCCAGGCGATGTCGTCATCGGAGATGGTCAACACCATCTGCCGAACCGGATCTTGATTCAGTGGCAATTGCAACTCTAAGCCGGGTCCGTACAGGGTGTCACCGTCGGCAGTCTCTGGCCCGGTATTGCAATGTGCCAGGCCAGCCGTGACCTCGGAGCGCGAGCCGAGCGCGGGCATATCGCCGTTCGTGGATGGATGTCGGCTGAGGATGACAAATTGGCGACGAGACATGGAGGAGGGGAGAAGATAGCGCAATCACCGCTCCCTGTCAGGTCAGCGCCCAAGTGCGCGACAGACGGCATCCACCAGACGACTGAGCGGCACCGGCTTGACCAAATAGGCCGAGGCGCCCAACGATTCCGCCAATGCCGCGTGGCGCCGGCCCTGATTGGCGGTGACCATCACCACCGGCACCGGCGGCAGCAGGGCACGACAACGCTCCAGGACGGTAAATCCAGACTGGCCCGGAAGCATCAAGTCAAGCACCGCCGCGTCCGGGCGAGCCGACAGCAGGTGATGCAGCGCCATGCTTCCATCCGCCACCTCATCGATGACCGCCTTCTCCGCGCGCAGTGCAATACACATGGCGGCTCGAATGTCCGGATCATCGTCCACCACCAGGAGCCGGATGCCTTCTAACCGTGCCACCGGCAGCGGTGTGGCTTGCGAAGTGGGGCTAGTCACGCTGCACCGCTCGATCGTTCCAGTACCCGTCGATCAGTGTCTGCACTGATACGTTCGATCATCGCCTCGTCCATCCAGGGCAAGGTGCGCAACTTTGTTTTGATTCGCTCCGGAAGTGGTTTCTTATCACGTTCCCACTTGGGGCGACTGCGCCAGCGTCGATGAATCCACAGGTACTGGTCAGGTGCGCGCATGATGGCGCGCTCCATGGCGTGCGTGTAGCGCGCGGTGATGTAGAAGACTGGGTCTTCATGATCGCGCCAATCTTCCGGTTGAATGATGTCAACCGTGTGGATTTGGAAGTTGAAACCGTTGCCGGTGCGCAGCGCCACGCCAACCGCCACGGGCAGGTCATAGCGCATGGCAAGCAGTGCGATCGACTTGTAAGCGCTGGCCATCTGCCCAAAGTAGGGCACAAAGATGCCGTCATTTCCAGCATTCTGGTCAGCGATGAAGGCAATGCGCCCACCGTTATGAATGATGGACTGCAGCTCTTCCGTGGCTCCAAACTTGGTGATGATCTTCAT
>JBDKKN010000071.1:0-100323 GCA_039796075.1 Planctomycetota bacterium
TCCACGCGTGTCTCAGGATCAGCGCAAAGGGCACCCACCAGATCAGATCATTGGTGATGCAGTTCAGCGCAAAGGCCCATGGCAGCTGCTCGGTCCACAGCGCTTGGATCATGCCGAGTGGACCAAAGATCTTGCCGAGAAATCCCACTAACACGATCGGCCAATGTCGCACCGGATCAAAGGCCGCGATGGCGTAACCGATGCCGTACACGCCCACGATCATCCCGATGCATTGCCAGAACTGCGGATAGTTGGGTTGCGGCATGTGCAACCAATCAAATATTGCCCCAGGAAAGAGCACCGCAAAGCCGCCCCAGAGCAGGTTGTAGAACCCGGCGGCAAGCAAGACATTGCGCATCCAGCGCGGCGATGAAGAGGTGGTATTCATGGGGGTGAGACGGATTTCGAGCGGCGTTTCATCGTATCCCGCACACCATCACGAGGGCTCCGGTTCACTTTTAACAATGAACGGACGACCCTCGGCTTCGCACCACAGTCGGTAAACGTTGAGAACGTTCGGGCGAATTCCCTTGACCGGGACTTTGAGAAATCCGTTCCGTTGCGCGGCTTCAAAGAGAATGCGTTCCCTTTGCGTCAGGCGGTGACCCACACTGCGACTACCGATCTTCGCTCGGGTGGGTTGACCACGGCTCAGGCGTTCGACATCATCTTTCTTTGGTCGAGGCATGGTGTGATCACCGCGCCTCTGGAAGGCGGCGCGAGGCGAATGACTGGACGGAAGGTCCCATCGAATGAAACATCCTAGGCACGTCGATCATGCCATTCAGCGGCGGGAAGGGGCTTGAGTCATCATTTCCAACGCGCGGTCCATGGCGCGCCGATAGATCCAAGCGCGCTCTGATGGGTCTTGGTTGGCTGCGCCCTTTACCAGGGCGTCAGTGAGTTCAGTTTTCGCTCCTGCGGCTACGGCATCATCACCCAGCAGCACAGCCGCATTGATGGCCAGTTCATAGAGCGCCGCGCAGGATGCGGTATCGCCCGCATTGAAGCGGGGGACACCGCGTTCGATGGCTAGTTCAAAGATGGCTGCGATTCGTTGCGCACGGCTGACAGCGAGTTCAGCCTGGGGAGTGGAGGGTGTCTTCTTTGTGAGCAGTACCCGATTGATAATGTGGATGACCCCGTTGACCGCTTCGATGTCGGCAACTTCGATCTGTGCACCATCAACGGTGATCGCTCCGGCTTCAAGCGCAAAGACAACACTGCCGTCGCCAAGGAGCGTGCGGGCGGAGCCTTGTGAAAGCATTTCATCACGATGGATCGCCGTTGGTAGCACATGCCCGGCGAGCACAGCTGTCAGCGCTCCCTTGTCCTTCAGCAGCGCCGCGAGCGCATCGGCGGGAACAGCAGCGAATGCATCGTTTGATGGCGCAAGCAGCGTCCAAGGTCCAGGGTTTGACTTCCCGAGTTGCACGCCAAGACCGGCGGCTTCAATGGCGGTACGCAGAGTAGCGAAGCGCGGCTCGGCGGTCACCACCTCTTCGATCGTGCGTAGTTCTGGAACCATCACCGCATCAATGACATGAACGAGACCACCGTCAAAGCTGACATCGGTTGCAACAAGGTGAGCACTATCGATCGTGAGGGCGGCTGGATCAATATCAAGTGATTGCCCAGACAGGGCAGTGAGTCTTCGACGCTCAAGGACGGCGGAACTCTCCAGAGGCTGTGCAACAATGTGATGCTTCAGAATGGTCTGCAGCGTTGCCTTTCCGGCAGCACTTGTCAGAAACTCAACTTGCTCCTTGGGGAGTTTGGCAAATGCGGCGTTGGTGGGTGCAAAGATGGTGACGCGCGCACCCTTGGGGAGTTCAAGTTCGGCGGCCTTCACCAGTGCAAGAAGCGTGGTGAGGTTTGCCTTGGTTGCCACTGAGGCGAGCGAGCCCGTAGAGGATGGTTCGGTGGCGGCGGCGCCGATTGGTCGGATCCAATCGATTTCGAGCGCAAACGGACCAGGCTTTTTATCGGAGAGCGTGATACCCACCGACTCAATGGATGCAGGGTCGAGTGGGGCGGCGTTCCGCACGCGCTGGCCGAAGCTGTTCAGTACGCACTCACTAAAGGGGATCTCAACTTCGATCCATTCGCCGGCCTTGGTTTCGAATACACGCTGGTAGCCGCCCGCCATGAGTCGAACGCGGGAGGATCGAATATCACACTGGTACGTGCGCCCGTCACCTTTCACGCGCATGCGCAATCCCTTGGTGCCTGCGAATGTCCCTTCGGCAACGGCAGTACGAACCTGCGAGAACCCGCCGTTGTTTTCAAGGGAGAGTTCGCCGGTGAAACTCAGCGTGCCGCCTTCGCCAGCGGCAATGCGTCCGGTCGAGAGTCCACCCATGACGCCATCAAGGACGGTCTGCCAGCCCTTGGTTCCGCTGTTGAACTCCAAGTTTGAGTCTGCTGCTCGTGGCAGCGGAAGTGCATAGGTAACGGTGCTGGTTGCGCTCACAAAACAAGCGATGAGGAGGGCGATTTGTCGGCTGATTGATTGAAGGTGCAGCATGAGTTCCGTCACTGTACCGATCACTGCGCGTGATGAAAAAATCGGCGCTCTGAACGAGTGGAATTTGTGAGCAACAACCGTCCAGGGGGCCGCGGAGCGGGCGCGAGGGCATACCATGAAGGTATGGCAGACTCCGGATTCCAACACGAACTTTCTGATCGTTGTGATCCCGCGCTCATTTCAATTTTGCGTCGTCAAACAGCGGAGTAAGCCCACCAATCGCTCCTCACTTCCCGCCAGCACCGCCGCCAGTATCCGTGTCCGCGGCGCGGCGATTTGTGATGCTCCGCACTTTCGCTTTGATCGTTTCAAGCTTTGTATAAAAAGCATTCGATGACTTGATATTCAAGTCCTTCTTGATGCCATCGAAGAACGCAAAGATCGCCTCGGTCTTCGCATTGAGAATCGCGTCAGTCTCCAGCTGTTTCATGAACAACGGATCTTCCGTCATCATGCGGCCATAGATAGATGCTCGATCTTCAGTAGCAACGTTCATGCCATAACGCTCCGCAAAGCCGCGCCGGGTGGAATTGTCTTTGTAGAAAGTAGGTTGGTCCACCACGGGTTGCTGGCCGAGTCGATATCCAAATGAACCCTCATTCATGCGGGTCCAATTCGCTTCGCAAATCGGTCCGCCGTCCACCGAGAATCGCTTGTCCATGAGGTGGAACAGCTCGTGGTGAATGGTTCTCTTGAAAAACTCGCTGGAAGATTCACTGGACGGATCAAAGCTACTCAGCCCGTAACCAAATGCAACTTTCGGCAGCCAAGTAAATGCTTGCCCCGCGACCTTTGCACCGCGAAAAATAAAGTCGTCCATGATGTAGATGCTTTGCACATTCATTTGCGAAACAATCTCGTCTGGATACGAACACAATTCCTCTCGTACAAGATGAACGAACTGCTTGAACTGAGGCAACTTCTTGTCCGTCATGTATGAGTATTCGAGCCTCACCTTGGTGGGCATGGGTGGAGCAGGGGATCCGGGTGTGCAAATGACCTTCAGTTGCCATTTGTCCTGAATGACTCGTAGATCGTCCTGGATCTCAGTATCAGCGGCGATCCGATCAGCGCAGTGCACATCGGTCAGATCATTGCGACACACCGTTCGTTGCGATTCAGGAATGGTGGCAATCGTTGCCCAGAACGCACCGTCAAACTGGGGATCAAGCGCGCGCATAAATGATTGGACAACCTCGATTCGCTGCTTCAGCAGTGGATCTGTCTTCGCATTGGCTTCCAACTCAACACACTCAAACGGTTCCCAGAGCATCTTGTAGATGCCGTCTCTCTGGTTGCGCTGCTGGAAGACCCATGGCTTCGCTTCCGCCGCACTCCCAGCTTTCGCAGTCTCTATGGTCTTCCAATGTTTGCTGGCAATGGGCGCGTCGGTGGAATCGATTCCGTTCAGCAAATAGTTAAAGATGGCCTGGTGCAGGCTGGTTCTGCCCAGTACTTCAGTCGAGGGAGTGAGCGTGGTCGGTACGGTGACAAGTAACGAACTGCTGCTGGGTTCGCTGGTAAATGTTGGTGAGTACGGAGTAGCCGATCCTTTGGAAGAGTTGGTAATGAAGGCATTACTCAACACAACATTCTTTGGTCCGTACTTCTTGATGAATCCCGCAGGGTATCTCTTGAGCTCATCTTCTATCCAGATGAACATCTGTGTGGCGTTACTGAGGTGCTCGGTTGCAAGTGGGGTCACTTGGTAACCGGCCGCTGCCGCCGCACTGTTGGTGCCCCACGCTTTGACACTTCCGCCAAAGTCCGCCCGATAGGTATCCGCAATCGCAATGAATCTTGGGTCTTGTTCTACTCCGTCCAACGCACATGCTGGCTTGCAGCAGAGCACAAGCAATACGCATGCGGCAAAGAAATTCAGGCAGGATGGACGAGGTGGATTGGTGGTCATGTTTGAGTAGTCCGATGCAACCGAAGAACCATATAATTCGCTTGCGACGCAGGTGGTACTGAGTTGCAACGCGCGTCCGTTCATCACTCGGGCCATCAAACCTGCTTCACTCGCACCAACTTCTGGGTGCGCGCCGCTTCGAGGACGGCGTCGCATACGTACTGCGTGCCGAGCGCGTCTCGGAAGTCAGCGTAGCGCTTCGCGGCCTTTGGGCTGTCAAGACTCATCAGGAATTCGTGCAGCGCATGCACAAACGAATGCTCGTAGCCAAGGCACAGACCCGGCACCCACCACTTGCCAGCGTACGGATGGTCGCCGTCAGTGCAGTGGATGCTTGACCAACCGCGGCGGTCGCCCGGTACGCCGTGGTCAAAGTACGAAAGGCGATTGAGGTCCTGCAAGTCCCACGCGAGCGACTTGTTGGCGCCGTTCATCTCAAATGTATAGAGGGCCTTGTGACCGCGCGCATAGCGGGTTGACTCGAACACCGCCATCGAGCCATTCTCAAAGCGTGCCAGGAAAGCGCAGGCATCGTCAATCTTCACTGCCTGCATCTTGCCAGTCGCAGTATGAACGCGCTCCTTGACGAAGGTCTCCGTCATTGCACTTACCGCGACGATGTCGCCGTTGAGCCAACGCGCAGTGTCAATGCAATGGGCCAGCAAATCGCCCGTCACGCCGGATCCAGCAACCTTTGCGTCAAGACGCCACAGACCAGCGCCGCCCTGTGGAATGTCAGCAGCGATCGTCCAGTCCTGCAGGAAATTCGCGCGGTAGTGGAAGATCTTTCCAAGTTCGCCCGCATCCGCAATGTTCTTTGCAAGCGAAACGGCTGGAAGGAATCGATAGTTGTACCAAACAAGGTTGGGCAACTTTGACTTCTCAACCGCTTTCACCATCGCCTCACCTTGTTTGCCGTTCAATGCCAGTGGCTTCTCACACAGAATCATCTTGCCGTGCTTGATGCACGCAAGCGCGATCTCCATGTGCGAATCATTCGGTGTGCAAATATCAATCGCATCGATATCGTCGCGAGCCACCAGCGTGCGCCAGTCAGTCTCAACGGAACGGGCATCCCATGTTGCTGCAAACTCGCGCACCTTCGCCTCATCGCGACCACAAACAGCCTGCAATACAGGCTTTCGCGTCATGCCCTTGAAGAAGTGCGGTTGCTGTCGCACGGCATTCGCGTGCGCGCGGCCCATGAATCCGTAGCCGATGAGCCCAATGCGGAGTTCTGGTTTGGTAACAGCCGGTTTCGTCGATTTCTTTGCCATCATGTTTCCTCGCCCAGCCCTCAAGCAATCGCGTTCTTCACAGCGATCATTGCACGCAGAACGGTGTTCCAGGTTTCCTGCTTCTCAAGGACGGCGTTGGGGAACATGCAGCCATCCCAGCAGATGTGCTTGATGCCACGCGCGGCGGCGCCCTCAAGCCAGATCTTCGAACATGCAGTGATATCGAGCTTGCCGTTCGGATCATCAGCCAAGCAGTGGCGACCAGTTTTGTCGTGCGAGCCAGTGCCGTGCACCGTGCCGTCGTTCTGCGCCACATGGAAGTCGATGGTCCACGGGCGCAGCGCGTCAGTGAGCTTCGCGTAGGCCTTGTCGAATTCCTTCTTTGAGTACTTCTTACCCTTCGAACCAGCGTTTAGGAGCGCGGTCTTCGGCGAGTTCACGCCGAGCATGTACAAGTAGGTGTGCGCAAGATCTGCCTGGAAACCAACAGTTCCCGGCATGTCAACGGTCTCAAGCAACGAGAGCACCGCCTTCCACGAGTGCATGCCAGCCCAGCACACCTCGCCCTCTGCAGCAAGGCGCTCGCCGTGACCGGCAGCCACCATCCCTGCCTCGCGAAAGGTCGCAGCGATTTGCTTTATGGCCTTCTTCTCATCCTTCGCGGCCGCCTTGGTGCCGGTGGCGCTGTCGATGCGAATCACGCCGTACTTGCGGACTCCGTGCTCATTCAGAATGCGCGCAATACGGCAAGCCTTCCGCACTGCATCGATGAACTTTGCGCGCTGCTCAACGGATCCCATCGCGCTGTCACCAACCGTGCCAGGCCAGACCGGCGCAACAAGCGAGCCAACGGCAAGACCCTTGGCGGCGATCTTGTCAGCCATACGCCGGATATCAGCTTCACTTGCATCCGGATCAACATGCGAATGAAAGAGAAAGAGATCGACCCCGTCAAACTTCTGCCCGTCAACGGACGCAGCAGCGGTCATCTCCAGCATGCGGTCGAGTCCGATCGGCGGATGATCGGTTCCAGGCTCCTTACCAACAAGTCCTGGCCACATGGCGTTGTGCAGTTTCATGTGTGAATCCTTCGGTGCTGAGCACCTGTCTGTCAGTTGGCGGGATGACTCAAAGCCCCAGTTTCAGGGCCAAAATAGCGCAGGCAGACGAGCGGTTCGGTGCTGGAGGTGTTCGTAAATGTCACGCCGCGCCGGGCACCGGCCTCGGTGCAGAAGTACTCGTCGTTGGTCAGTTCGCGGAATCGAATCAGTCGCGGACTTGAGAGCGGTTCGCCATTGATGGCGCCCGTGCCTTGCACACACGTCAATCCGTAAGCACCCGCGTCAGAAACGGTGCATGAAGCGCCCGGCTCCACCGTGAGTTCCTTTGCACTGAAGTACTCGAAGCCGTTCATCTTTCCATAGATGATCCAGCGATCATGCCAACCAGCGCCTTGCTTGGCGGTGACGGGCTCAAGGTAGCGGTTCGCCTTAAATTTCGGATCGACGTTCTTCTCCCAATCGAGCTGTTCGACGATGAAGTCAAGGTCGCGATGCCGGTCCGCGGGCATGTCTTTCACCAGCAGTTCCCACGGAACCATGCGCCCCTCGACAAGCGACTGGTACATGGCGAACACATCGCTGCCCCATTGCGGTTCGTAGGTGCACAACGACCCCGGCGCGTGCAGGACGCGCGGCTCCATGAGCCAGCCGGTGCCAACTTTTAGCCGGTACGCCTGGGAAATATCAAGGATGCCGTTGTCGCCCGTGTCCCAATGTTCAAGGCAGCGGCGCACATCTTTCTTGGTGGTTCCCGGTACGAGCCCCATGAAAGTGTGCGGGAAATTGTTGCCAACGGGGTTGTGTTGCGGCGGGAAGTAGTACGCCTCGGGCTTGCCTTCGCGTCCAACCAGCGCGGCCTGCGCATCATCTTGATGCATGTGGTGCGGGATCGGTCCCATGTTGTCAAAGAACTTCGCATACACGGGCCACTTGGCATACTTCTGCCACAGGCGCTCGCCGATTAATTCCGCGCCCGACTCACTCACCGCTTGCCGCAGCGTGAATCGCTCGTTGCCAACCACGCAGTACGAAAGGCCTTCATCCGGGGTGCGGTTGTCGTTGGCAGCTTCGGTGGTGGAACTGAACCAGCGTTCGTCGATGCCGCCGCGGTGCAGTCCATAGGCGTACGTGTCCGCAGGATGCAACTTGATGCGCAGGCCCGGCTGCAGAAATGAGCGAGGAACCCAGCATGGCGCAAGGCGCAAGAGCCCCTGCGTGCGCGCGAGTTCTTGCGAGACAGTGGATGCAATTCCATCGGTGCGGAGAGTCAGCTCAAGTGATGTAGTGATCGGCAAAAGCAGAATCTCCTATTGCAATTAGCGAACAAACGCATCGGCAAGACCGCCGTCGACATGCAGTACCTGGCCCGTGGTGCGCGCACTTTCCGGTCCGGCGAGGAACCGAATCGCTGCCGCTTGGTCGCGCGGAGTGATCGTCGCCTTCAGTAGCGTGCGCTCCGCGTAGAAGCGGCCAAGGCACTCGATCAACTGCGCGTCAGTCATTGATTCCTCGAATGGAATCGCATACTTCCGTAAGCTTGCAAGCACCCGCGCGCGTGGGAACATCGTGCTGCCCTCAATCACTGTTGCGGGCGCAACAGCGTTGACGCGAACGAACGGCGCAAAGGTCACCGCCAGCGAGCGCACCAAGTGATTCGCAGCAGCCTTTGAAGTGTCGTAGGCGGTCGAACCCTTCTTGGCGACAACGGCATTCACGCTTGTAGTAATCACCGCACTGCAGGCAAGTTTTTGCGCAGTCATGATGGCGGCTGCTTCTTCTACTAACACGGCGGGCGCAAGCACGTTTACCTGCATCGCGCGCATGAAGTCAGCATCGCTTGTCTTGCCATCGGCACCCGGAGTTGGAAAGAGTCCAGCGGTGACAACGATTTCGTCAATGCCACCGTAGGCGAGTAGCACGTCGTCAAGCATGTGACGCACCGCGGTTCGATCAGTGGCGTCACAGGACAGAGCGATCGCTGGCCCGCACGCTGAAATGCCGCTGCCCGCCACGCCGATACCGGTGCCCACGGACCGCTCCAGATCTTTCGCTGCGCTCTCCGCGCTCGTTGCATCAAGATCAACGCACGCCACGCACGCGTCGTCAGCCGCAAAGTACGCGCTAGTGGATCGGCCAATGCCCCCGCCCGCGCCGATGATCACGCTCACGTGTCCAGCAAGCGGTTTCGGCTTGGGCATGCGCTGCAATTTCGCTTCTTCAAGGCGCCAATATTCAATATCGAACGCCTCTTGGCGCGGCAGGGCGCGGTAGCCGCCGATGCTTTCGGCGCCCTTCATCACTTCCACCGCGCAGCGGTAGAACTCAGCAGTGGTGCGCGACTCGGACTTTGAGGATCCCCACGCGATCATGCCGATTCCGGGAATCAGAATGACCGTCGGTTCGGGTGCGCGCATCGCCGGACTGTCAGGATGCTTGCACGCTTCGTAGTACGCGGCGTAGTCCTTCACGTAGTGTGCCAGTGCGTCCTCAGTCTTCTTGCACAGCGTCGCGAAGTCTTCAGTCTGTGGATCGAACTCCACAAACAGCGGCTTGATCTTCGTGCGTAAGAAATGATCAGGACATGAAGTCCCAAGCTCAGCGAGCCGCGCCGCGTCATGGCTTGAGACAAATTCAAGCATTGCGGGGTCATATTGCACAGTGCCAATCATGCGGCGGCGCGTGGAAACTTTGCCGCGCAGGAACGGTAGAAATTTCACCAGCAGTGCGCGGCGAGCTTCATCGCTCGCATGCTTCACCTTCTGGCCGCCGAATGTCTTGGCGCCACGGTCATGTGCGGCCAAATACTCCGCAGCTTGCGAAATCAGTTTCAATGTCAGGTCGTAGCACTTCACGGGATCATCAGACCAGTTGATCAGTCCGTGTTGCCCCATGATCGCGCCGTCGGCCTTTGGGTGTTCTTTACAGACTTTTTCAAGCGCAAGACCGAGTTCAAATCCAGGGCGCATCCACGGCAACCACTCAAGTTGCGCGCCAAAGACCTCGCGCATGATCTCCTCGCCGCGAACGCACGCCGCGATAGCAATGAGCGCGTTCGGATGCGTGTGATCCACATGTGCGTGCGGCACGAAAGCATGCAGCGGGGTGTCGATGGAAGTAGCGCGCGGATTCAAATTCCAAGTGCAGTGCCGGTACAGGTCGACCATGTCGTCCTCGGCTTGCGTCTTGATGCCCTTTGGGGTGCGTGCGGCGTACACCTTCTTCAACTGCTCCAGCTTTGCCATTGAAAGCGACGCAAAGAACTCTCGACCCGCGGTGCGCAGATCGCCGCCCGAGCCCTTGACCCAGAGCACCTGCGCGGACTCGCCGGTCAGCGGGTCCTTCTCAATCACCTTGCTCGAGGTGTTGCCGCCTCCAGTATTCGTGACGCGTTGATCATCGCCAAGGCGGTTCGAGCGGTACACCAGTAGTCCCACAGGGTCGAGTTTCGCTGCATCAGCGTCGCTCCAAGTGCGGTTGACGAAATGCTGGTTCAGCGCGGTGGAGGCAGTAGTAGTGGCGGTCGGCATGGTGGCTCGCTCGGGCACGAAAGGCTCAGTATTGCGCGGATTGCGCGGGTAGCGCGTTTCGCAAGGCTAGCGCATGACGCGCGCCGCGGCGTCCCGCATACGCGCGTGGCAGGCGGGATCTGGCTCAAATCGGCTGCCCGCGCACGATGCACGCACAATGGCGCGAAGCGGGGCGGCGTCGGTGATGTTCTCAAGCGCGGCGTACTGCATGAGCGCGTTGCCGATGGCGGTGCATTCCACCGGGCCGGTCTCCACCACGAACCCCGACGCATCCGCGATCAGTTGATTCAGTAGATGGTTCGCGCTTCCACCGCCGACGATCACGATGCGTTGCACATCGATTCCCGCGATCGACGCCACCATGTGCGCCGCACGCGCTGTTGCAAGCGCCACGGAGTCGAGCGCACATCGCACCAGTTCGCCGTCGTCGCGCGGCTCCGGTTCGCCGCGCACCGCGCACGCAGCGCGCATGCGTGCAGCCATATTGCCTGACTCAAAGAGCAGGGCATCATCCGGATCAATCACGCTGCGCAGCGGCTCAGCTGCCTCTGCAAGCGCAGCGAGTTCAGGCCACGAGCGTCGCCGCCCATCGTGTTCGAATGCCGCCTCCAGTTGTTGCACTAGCCACAACCCCGCGACGTTGCGCAAGAAGCGCACGCTGCCGAACGCGCCGATTTCGTTAGTGATGTTCGCGGCGCGCGCTCCATCTGAAGTCATCGGTGCGCGCAATTCGGCGCCAACGAGGGACCATGTGCCGCTCGAGACATAGATGTCATGCGCGGGATCAATCGGCGCGGCGAGCACGGCCGACGCAGTGTCGTGGGTTGCAACGGCGATCACCGGCGTCGCTGGGTCAAGGCCAGTCTCGCGAGCGATGTCAGGCAGGATCTCGCCGAGGCGCGTACCAGCCTCAACGACGGTCGGCAAGATGCGCGCTGGCACGCCCGCAGCATCGGCGAGTGTGTGGCTCCACCGTCCGGTGCGCGCGTCAAGAAGTTGCGTGGTGCTTGCGTTGGTTCGTTCGCACTGCATCGCTCCGCACAGGCGGAACGCCACAAAGTCCGGCAACATGAGTATCTGCAGCGCGCGCTCAAGCGGCGCGATCGGATCAGCTGCATCGGCCGCAAGCTGATAGAGCGTGTTGAACGGTTGGAACGCAATCCCGGTGGTTTCATAGATCGCCGCGTCGCCGAGTTGCGCACGCAATCGCGCGAACGGCTCGTGGGTGCGGGTATCGCGGTAGGCGGCGATCGGGCGCACCAGTTCGCCGTCATTGTTGACGAGTGCGTAGTCGACCGCCCATGCGTCGATGCCGATCGAATCGATCGTTCCACCATCCGTCGCCGCATTCGTCGCTGCAATGGTGAGTCCTTCGATGATGTGCTCAAAGATCACCTCGAACGGCCAGCAGAGTCGCACGTTGCCTGCACGCGCGGACACGGCCGGCGCGTTGGCGAAGCGATGCAGTTCGCGCGTTCGCACGCCCGTGGGTGAAACCAGCACCTCCATGACGCGGCCGCTCGACGCTCCAAGATCAATGGCAATATGTCGCCGCTCGCCGCTCACGCGTACGAACCTCCGGAGCTCTTCTTGCGCGGCAAACGAGCCGCCGCAGCGCTTGCCACGTAGCCCGATGTTCGGTGTGCCGCCAGTGGATCCGCTGGTAATCCGCGCGAAACGCGCCACTCTGTGAGCGCCGCGCGCACATCGGTAGCGAACGCGCGCTTCAGGCACTCTTCGGCAGCAACGATGTCGTTGGCAGCCCGCGCGGCGTTGAGTTCGGTGAGGTCCACAAGCATGGCCTTCGCGAAGTACTCCTGCGCGGTCATCACTGTCTGCACCATCGCCTCGACTTTTGGTTTGAGGTTGTGCGACTGATCGATCATGAATTCGATCGGCATATCGCGCCCGAGTTCGCGTTCTGCTTCGCAGATAGCCAGGAAGATTCGGAACACGCGGTAGGGGTCAATGGAGCCCATGGTGAGGTCATCGTCGGCGTAATGACGGTCGTTGAAGTGGAATCCGCCGAGCATCTGTTCGTCGGCCAAGAATGACACAATCTGCTCGATATTTTGCCCCGGCAGATGGTGTCCCGTATCGACGAGCACACGCGCGCGTTCGCCCGCGGCTTTCGCAAGTACATACGCCATACCCCAGTCGGCAATGTCGGTGTGGTAGAAGGCCGGCTCGAACGGCTTGTACTCAATGAGCATGCGCATTGATGCCGGCATGGCGGTATGTACTTCGCGCAGCGCATCGGCAAACCAGCGCTTTCGGCGTACGACGCTTCCTTGGCCGGGGTAGTTGGTGCCGTCTGCAAACCACAGGACCAGCACATCCGATCCAACAGCGCGTCCAATCTCGACGGATGCCAGTATGTGTTCGATCGCCCGGCATCGCACCGATGCATCTTCATTGGCGACCGACCCATGCTTGTAGCACTGGTCGTGGAAGAGCGTCGGGTTGATCGACCCAATGCGGAGTCCGCGCTCTTGGGCAAGGGCAGCTAACTCCTGTGCTCCGCCTGGGGGCATGTCCCACAACACATGGATGGCGACGCTTGGGCACGCGCCGGTGAGTCGGTGCACCTCGGCGGCGTCATCAAGTTTGTCGTCGAGTGTCAGCGCTGCCGCGTCCTGCAGAAACTTCCCGAAGCGCGTACCGGTATCAGCGAACCCCCACGAGGGAAGTTCAATGGTGAGTCGGGTGAGCCGGGCAGCAATCGCTGCAGAAAGCGGGGCGTGCATTCAGCCATGTTATAGGCGGCCATCAACGTGTACGACCACGCAATGCAGGGATAGATCATGTGCCTACCGGGACTCTGCGGCGTCGACCAACACCCGCGCCTGCGGCTGCAAGCACTGCCAACGCGCCCGGCGCTGGAACGGCTGCCACGGTGAGTGAGGTGGCCGTTCCGATGTACGTGCCTTGCAACGTTGCAACATCGAACAGAAACAGGTTGTAGCCCGTGCTGCCAAAGGCCACGGTGTTGCCGCTCGGATTTGAGCCGTTGGAAACGAAGTAGTACGAAGTGGCGTTTGGGCGCACCGTGGAGAAGTCAAGCGCTGCGATCGCAGGGGTGCCAAGATCGCTGAAGTTGAGATACAAGAATCGGTCAGAGCACACGCCATCAAGGACGGTGGTTGATTGGTCAAGCACCGCGCCGTTCTGTAGGACGCGCAGGGTCTGCGACTCCAAGTAAGTGGTGGCATACGGCGCAGGGGTGAGTGTGCTGAAGTCCCACGACCCAGTAGTTTCGCCAGTGATTGTGGGGTTCTTCTCAACGAAGCTTGCCGGCGCAGATGCCTTGGTGGAGAACTGACCATCGGCAACGTAGCCGTTGGCAAAGCTCAGCGAGTACTGATAGAGGGCAGCGCTGGCGCCGCTCGTCAGCAGGGCAGCAGCGGCAGCAGGAACGAGCAGGGCGGGAATACGGAGCGTGGAACAAAGGCTCATGGGTGGGGTCTCTATCAATTGGGTTGGGTAAATGAAACTAGTGGCAACAATGCCGCTTCAACCGAACAGGCGAAACTTCGCTGTCAAATGGATCACGTCGACAAATGAGTCCCGTTCCTCCCGGACCATTTTCCGACAAATGAGTCCCGTTCCTCCCGGACCATTTTCAGCTTTGTCGGCGGGGGCGCCGCTTTCGGGCTCCGGCGAGGGCGAGGAGGGCGCACACGCCAGGCGCCGGTACGGTCACTACCGACGAGTAGCCCGGCAACTGGCGGGTCGCTTCATTGCCGTTCGACCACAGGCCAAGCGGCGAGTAGGGTGGCGGAAAGCCGTTCAGGTAGCTGTAGACGTTGTACGCAGTGCCGGTGGCGGCAGATAGGGCGGAGCCCGTCAGCATGTTGTCGAACTCGCCCGCGGTGTTCGTGCCGAGGTTGAACTGAAACATGATGCCCGTCACGGAGCGACTCACGCCACCAATTGACTGCACCGAGCCTGCAACGATGACATTGTCGGTGTAGACGTTGCTGCCGCCGCCATCCAGGCGAATGCTCCAGTCCGTGAGATCCGTCTCATGGACGACCCCGGTGGTCAGGTTGGTGGACCAGTTCACGACCACGTGCGTCACCTGCGGCGTGGAAGCCGTGTAGGGCGTGTTGAGCGTGTAGGTGGTGGTGTAAACGCCGGCGTTCGCGCTTGCAGCAACAGCAAGGGCCAGGCCAAAGCCAAGCGGGGCGACGATTCCGGAACGACAAGGGGAATGGGGGTTGGTGCGCATGGAGTGTTCTGTACTACGAATACGCAATCCACGGGTGCAACCCATCACCGGATTCCGAAATTGGTCCCGTTCCTCCCGGACCATTTTCAGGAGCCCCTGCGTTACCCCTGGGGCTCTCAGTAGAATCCCAGTTATGGCCACGCCCACCAACCCGACCGGTCCGATCACCCTCGCTCTGGATGAAGCTTCCAGCCAAGTGGACATTCGGGGGTGCAGGGTCCTGGTGGTGGATGACAACCAGCAGAACACCGAATTGGTGCAGGCGTACCTGGAGTCGCTACCCGTGGAGATCGCCACGGCGGTGGACGGATTGGACGCCATGGCACAGGCCGAGCGCTTCAAGCCGGATTTGGTGCTCTTGGATGTCATGATGCCCAAGATGTCTGGCTTTGAAGTCTGCCAGAAGATCAAGCAGAACCCAGACCTGCGCGACACCGTCATCATCATGGTGACCGCGCTGCACGAAGTGGGTGACTTTGAACGCGCCGTCGAGTGCGGCTGCGATGACTTCCTCACCAAGCCAGTCAATAAGTTGGAACTGGTGACCCGCGTTCGCAGCCTATTGCGCGTGCGCGTGTTGAAACGGATGCTTGAAGACCTCAAGCGTCGCGCTTGACTTGCAAGCGAGACTGACTTTCAAGCCATCCTGACTTTCAAGCCATCCGAAAGTTTGCGGGCTCTCTACAACGGAGATTGCTGCCACACTTTGATGTTCGCCCATTGGGATTGCATCAGTGAGCTGGAATTGCTCTGTTCATACACGCCGCACTTGAAGTAATAAGTTGCCGGTCCGCGGTCTGGTGCTGAACGAACGAATGTCCCGTTGAGATAGACCGAAACGGTATGCGCATTGGCGTCGTGAATGACGTTCACGTGAATCCAAGTGTCATGAATGTTGTTCATGATGGGCGTGGTGTAGTAGCACAACGACCCGTTGTAGACCCGCAATTGGCAAGACGTGGATGAGGTGCTTCCGCCGAATACTTGCATCACGGCAACACCAGTAGTGCCAGTGGGCACAAAGAGATCACCTTCAAATTGCCAGACCCCGCTGGTGTAGTTGTTGTTGATGCGCATCTCGGTGCGCGGCTGCGTGGTGCTGCCCGACTGGAACGGTTGATCCGTGCTGTACACCTTGAAATCATGGACCCCATTAGTCAGTGAATAGCGATCGCTTAACTGCAAATCCCACGGAAACTGGATGTAGTGAGTGAACGGCACTTGGGTGAAACCATCCGTTGGTGCGGGTGTTTCGCATGGCCCCCACGCTTGCAGCACCGCCGCCAGATCACTTCCATCGGTGGTGCCGTCGCCATTGAGGTCATACGCCGATGGCTGTCCCCATGCGTTCAGGAGTAACGAAAGGTCGGACCCATCCACGGCCCCATCACCATTGCCGTCCGCAGGGCAGTTGGAAGCCGTGGCCACGCCACAGGCCGCCGCCATCGCGAAAGGAACACCGATGAGTTTCAGTAGGTATGGGTTCATTGATCAGCACGCCAGCCTTGCAATTCCGACCCTGTTGGGTGTGGAGAACGCCGTCCCCTTCATTCCGTACGGAGCGTGCTTGGCGAGGTTCGAAAGGAACCGAGATTTGCGCTGCTTTGCGGACCCTGAAGCGCGCGTTGCAAGGTCGCTCGGCCGGTCGCCCCTGACTTTCAAGCGATCCGGGTCAGTCCGCCGATGCCATTCATGCGGCGGAGCCGCACTGCGCCCGATCGTCGGGCGAATCGCATTCTGAGGCAGGACGCCCCAACGACCTCCGTGAGGCCCGCCGATGTCTGATGCCTTCACCGACCGTATGACCAAGAGCCAAGTGGTGGAGCAGATCCGCCGCTTCAATATCTCCGCGCCGCGCGAGTGGCTTGAATCATTCAGTTTCAGCGCGCTGCAGGGGTACTTGGATCGATTGCGCTCAGCTGTCTAAGTCGATCACCTTCATCGAAACCAGGTCCTGCACGTCAATCAGACCGAGCGGTCTGCCATGTGCGTCAACCACTGGAATTTCATCCAGGCGGCGTTCGCGCACCAGTTGCACGGCGTCGCGCACCAACGCGTCCGACGAGAGTGAACTTGGTCGGGCGGTCATGACCTCGGACACCTTCTTGGTGAGAAGCGCAGCTCCAAGTTCGTTGACGCGTCGACGCAGGTCGCCGTCAGTAAAGATGCCGGAGAGTCGGCCGTCTTGGTCAACCACCACCAGCGCGCCCGCGCGTCGTCCGTCGCCCGTGGTGCGCAGCGCGTCTGCAACGGTGCAATCTTCGCGCACGGTGCTCAGGGTGTCGCCAACACGGAATCGAAGTACTTCGGTCACGCTCTTCAAGCCAGCGCCGAGCGAACCGCCGGGATGACGGCGATGGAAATCATCGGCTGCAAAGTTGCGGCGGCGGCTGACAGCCAGCGCCAGTGCATCGCCCATGGCCAACATGGCGGTGGTGCTGGCAGTGGGGGCCAAGTTCAGCGGGCACGCTTCCACCACGTCGCCGATGGCCAGATGCACATCACAGAGCCGCGCCAAGTGTGACTGGTGGTTGCAACTGATGCCCACGCGACGGATACCGTCCGTGCGCAGGATGGCGGCGAGGTTGACCAGTTCTTCGGTGCCACCGGAGTAGCTGATGAGAAGCGCTACATCACCGGAGCGGAGCCGGCCAAGATCACCGTGGACCGCTTCGCTTGGATGCATGAAGTGCGCGGGCAGACCAAGGCTTGACATAGTGGCTGCGATCTTTGCGCCCACCAGTCCGCTCTTACCCATGCCGGAGACCATGACGTGGCCGGTGCAGGCGTCGAGCAGGGTGACGGCGTTACGCCAGTGTTGTGCGTCCTCGCCGGCGGCACGGGCGGCGGTGCGGCGGACGGCCTCGGCTTCGGCGAGCATTGCCTCTGAAATGAAGGCAGTTTCTTCGCGTTCGGTGGCTGCCTGAGAGGGTTCTGCCTTCGGGGATCCGGTCATGCGCCGAGTTTACCCTCGCGCGCGGTACGCTTCCCTCAATGGCGTTCCAGGACGATTATCAAGTGCGGCTCGACAGTTTTCAGGGTCCCATGGACCTGCTCCTCTTCCTGATCCGTCGGGCGGAGGTGGATATTGCTGATATTCCGATTCGGCAGCTCACTGAGCAATACTTTGCGTTCCTGAAGGAACTGCACACCATTGACATTGATGTTGCGGGCGAGTTTTTGGTGATGGCCGCCACGCTGGTGGAAATTAAGAGCCGGACGCTGACGCCTGCAAGTGCGCGCGGTCCGGGTGAAGGCGGCGAGGGCGGGGCGCTTGATGACACCGACCCACGTTTCGAGCTCGTCAAGCAGTTGCTTGCGTATCAGAAGTACCGCACCGCAGCCGATGAACTTTCGCGCCTGCGCCAAGAGTTCGCGCAGCGGTGGTCGGTATCCGGTCGCGGCGCCACGCTCCCTGAGGAGCCCGAGCGCGAGTACGACATGGAAGACGTCCACATGATGGACTTGATTGAGGCCTACGAGCGGATCGTTGCGGGCATTGATCTTTCCAAGGTGGGCGACCACCGCGTGGAGTACGACGACACTCCGATTTCATTGCATCAGTCAGACTTGGTGGACCGCCTTGATCATGCACCTGAGAAGCGAATGACGCTGCAAGACATCTTCAAGGGTCGAAGCCGCGGTGAGGCGATTGGCTTGTTCCTGGCGATGCTTGAGCTCGCCCGCGAGCAGAAGATTGGCATCATGCAGGACAAGATCAACGGGACGATTGAGATTGAGCTGAATCTTTCTTAAAGCCGGTCCTGGACAAGGTGGCATGAATAACGGGCGGGTGGGGCGCGCCGTGCAAGCCGTGCGCGCCGAGCTGCGCGCTACGCGTCACTCATTAATCACGCGCAAGAACGTCAGCCCCAGGTCTGCTAGCTTCTTCTCGCCCACGCCCTTGATCTCCGCAAATTCATTGAGTGACTGTGGCTTCCGGGACGCCATCTCCATCAACGTTGCATCGCTAAAGATCACGTACGGCGGCACGCCGCGCGTGGTGGCAAGTTCGCGGCGCAAGGTACGCAGGCGATCAAAGAGCGACGCGTCCACTTCATGCGCGCCGTGCACCGCCGCAGCCGTTGCATGCTTGCGCCCGCGTCCACGTGGCGGCGCGCGCAGTGCCACTTCCATTTCGCCGCGCAGGGCGCGATGGCCCTCAACCGTTAACACCAGCACGGGGTGTTCGTCATCGGTGCGCGCCAGCAATCCGCGCTCTACCAATTGGAAGATGTAATTGGTCAGCGTCTTCTTGTCATCATCCTTGAGCGCTCCGTACGTCGGCAGCGAAGCGTGCCCCCGCCGCGCAACCTCCTCGGTCTCCGCGCCGCGCACTACATCCGCCACGTATGAAGCGCCGTAGCGCTGGCCAGTGCGCACCACTGCGCTCAGCAGTTTGCGAGCCACGGTGGTGGAATCGGTGGCCATGCGCACTTCTTGCATGCACACGTCACACGCGCCGCAACCGTTCGCATCGCCGGCGCGGCTTTCACGCGCAATCGGCTCGTAACGCTGCCCGAAATGCTCCACTAGCCATCGATGCCGACACACCGCGCCGCTCGCCATGCGCTGCATTGCTTCAAGCTGAACGCGACCTTGCGCCACGGACGCGTCAAGCGCTTCGTAGGCCTCGGCGTCCGCGCCCTCATCATCCAGTCGCGTGCGTGCCTCATTGGTGCTGCGCTCGGTGATGGAATTCCATTTCACCACGTCAGCGTATGAATGGAACAGCACGCATTCGCTCTCCAGACCATCGCGCCCAGCGCGCCCGGTTTCCTGCTGGTAATGCTCAATGCTCTTCGGAATTGTCATGTGCACCACGGCGCGCACATTGCTTCGATCAATGCCCATGCCGAACGCCACGGTGGCCACCACAATGTCAAGCTTCTCAGCAGTGAATCGCTCCTGCACCTTGGAGCGCTGGATAGACGTCATGCCCGCGTGATAGCACGCCGCATTGAATTTCTCCTTGCTCAGATACTCCGCGATTGCCTCGGTCTCTTTACGGCTCATGCAATAGACAATCACCGCGTCGCCGCGATGCCGCTCAAGAACCCCCAAGATCTGCTTGCGCCCATCAATGCGCGGCTCGATGCGATAAATCAGGTTGGGGCGGTCGAAATTCCCAACTAAGACCAGCGGATCGATCAATTCCAGCTGCGCAACGATGTCATCCCGCACCGGCGGTGCTGCAGTGGCGGTGCATGCGTGCAGGCTGACACCCGGGAACATTCGCCGCAGTTGCTTGAGTTGCCGATACTCGGGTCTGAAATCGTGCCCCCACTGACTGATGCAGTGCGCCTCATCAATCGCGATAGCGCGCACGCCCACGCTGCCGAGCCATGTATCGAACCCCGGCGCCAGCAGGCGTTCCGGTGACACGAACAGCAAGCGCACCTCGCCCGCGCGCACGGCGCGGCGCACGTCATCGCGCTCTTCGTTGGTCATGCCCGAATGCAGCGACGCGGCGGGGTAGCCGTTGGTGCGCAGTCCATCCACTTGGTCTTTCATCAAGGCAATCAGTGGGCTCACGCAAACATCGATGCGCGTGTCACCTGCACGCGCGGCAGCGAGCGGGGGCACTTGGTAGCAGAGGCTCTTGCCGCCGCCCGTTGGCATGACCACCAGACTGTCGCGGCCAGCAATGCCCGCAGCGATCGCTTCGGCTTGCAGCGGGCGGAGGGTGTCGAATCCCCAGACGCGTTGGATGTCGTCAAAGACAGCGGCATCAAGGCCAGGGCCGTCCTGCCCGAAGGCGTCCGACCCGTGCGCTTCCTGCGTGGGAATGAGCGAGTCCGTTCGCATCCGGTGGAGTCTAGGGGTGCGTGCAGGCACATTCGTGAATCACGGCGGAAACGCACGGCTGTGAAGATCATCGATGGAATTCCGCGTCATTCTGGGTGATGGCGGAATCTGCAGGTATGGTGATCTGACTGATGGAAATCAGCAGATTTTAATTGAAAATAGAAGATATCATGCTATCATTCATACTCATGGCACAGCTCATTGTTCGAAACCTTGAGGATGACATCCGCGACCGAATCCGCGCGCTGGCCGAGCTTCATGGCTGCAGCATGGAAGAAGAAGTGCGGCAGATTCTCCGTTCGGCAGTGCTGGCAGGTGCTGCACGCCCGGCGCTTGTGCCGCCACTCGGCACACGCATGTCCGAACGCTTTGCACGCATCGGACTGACGGAAGACCTGGCACAACTCCCGACGCGAGCCATCGAACCGCTGAGCTTTGGTCAATGATCGTCCTCGACACCAACGTGCTGTCGGCGCTCATGCGAGCCGAGCCGGACCGCGCGGTGGTGCGCTGGCTTGATGGTCTTGCGCCTGAGTCCATGTGGATCACCAGCATCACGCTCTTTGAGGTGCAGTTTGGGATCGATGCGCTGCCGGACGGCGAACGCAAGACGGCGCTTCAAAACGCATTTCACCAAGCGGTCTACGTAGATATGCAAGGACGCATCTTGGATTTCGACGCGCCCGCCGCCACTGCTGCCGGCACGATTGCAGCAGGACAGCGCGCGCTCGGTCGTCCCGTCGACATGCGTGATGCTCAGACCGCCGGCATCATCGCGGCGCGTCGGGCATCGCTTGCCACACGCAATATCCGCCACTTTGCTGATGCTGGAATTACGACTCTTGACCCGTGGCACGCAGCGGTGTGAATATCACATCCCTGCAGCCAGAATCATCACGATCTTCTCCTGCAGTGCCTTCGCCTTGCCCACGCCATCTTTGTCTTTGGTGAGGTCATTGCACAGCACGCTGAATGCAAACCGCGGCGTTTCGCCGGGGCGACCAACGAAGCCACTCAGGCAACAGACCCCATTGATGTAGCCAGTCTTGCAGGGCACAAAGACGCGCTCAGTGTCTAAGCCCTTGAAGCGCTTCTGCACGGTGCCGCTCACTCCAGCCACCGCCAGACTGTTGATGAACGCCTGACTGATCTTTGGATCGTTAGCGGTGGCACGCAGCCATGCCGTCATCAAGTTTGCTGCAACGCGATCTTCCTTGCAGAGCCCGCTGCCGTCCGAGACCACCAGGCCCTTCGCCGCGGTGCCGGCGCCGAGCGCCGCATCAACTTCTGCGGCAATCGCAGCCTTTCCGTTCGCCCACGTTCCGCTCTGCCCGGATCGCTTCGCGCCGATGCGTTTGAGCAGGCTCTCGGCATACAAGTTCTGGCTCTCTGTGTTGCATTGCTGCACCACGCGTGTGAGAGCAGTGGTGATGGGCGGGCCGACTGTATCGCCAGGCACTGCGCCAGCTGCTGGGTCAGCGGCAATGGCAATGCGCGCGTTCGCCACATTCACGCCCGCTAAGCGCATGCGCTCCGAAACATAGCGCGCAAAGAACGTGGGCATGTCATGGACGCAGACCGCAATGGGCTCCACGGGCACGGCTTTCATGTTTCCATTCAAAGTGAAGCGCAACGGAGAATCCGTGCGGCCAATCCAGAGGCTGTGCTTGGAATTCTTACCGTTGGTGGCGGTGGCCTTGGCTGCATCCACCTCCAGCCACGGCGCGGCGGGCGTCCAAGTAGCGATCTCCGGTCGATTTCCAGCGGCGGTCACTCGCCCTTGCAGTAGGTTGACACTGAAGGTGAGCCCGGCAATCTCTGCGCAATACTTCTCATCAAGCTGATCCGCCGGCCAGCCCGGATGCGTGAACTCGCGGTCAAAGATGCGGTCATCGACTACCAGCTCGCGCACTTGCGTCATGCCGGCGCGCTTGGCAGCACCAGCCCAAATGTCGATGAGTTCTTCAGTGGTGAGACCTTGTTTCTTCACGCCGGCAGGGTCGATGTGGACGATTTCATCCAAGATTTCTGGATCGCCAAGCGACGGATCGCCGTCAGCAATGACCGTCAGGCGATCCTTGTTGCCAACAAGCCGCGTACTGAACTTCCAATCAGCGCCCAACACCCGCAGCGCGGCAGCCGTGGTGAGCACCTTCATATTGCTTGCAGGCGTCATCAGCTGCGCACCGCTGATATCAGCGACTGCCGCGCCCGAGCCGACCTCGCGCACGCTCACGCCGATGGTTGCGTTCTTCAGGCCGCTTGCTTCGACGGCAGCTTGGATTGCCGCGCCGAGTGACACACTGGGCTTGGCAGTCGTTTGCCCTTTTTGCTTTGCACGGTCGAGGTGCGTAGCGGGCGTGGCGCAGGCGGGGAGTGCAAAGGCTCCAGCGCCCAACGAAGCGGCAGTGACCAGTACAACGATTGACTTCACATTCATCGGGCAATGCTCCATGGAATCACGCAGCGGCGCGTCAGTACGCCAATCCTCTGTCATGCAGCATATCGGTTGACCCCGGTCTTCTTATGGAAACTTGCGCCATGACTTCGAGCAAACCTGCCATGACGGCGGTCGCTCGTTCCACGACTGCAAGCGCGCCTCTTGTATCAGCCACCGCGCAAGCGAATCACTTCATTCACGTCCTTATCGCCGCGACCACTCACGTTGATCACCACAATGGCATCCGGGCGCAGCGTGCGCGCCAGCACCACCGCCGCATGCACGGCATGGCTCGTCTCAAGCGCCGGGATAATTCCTTCGGTGCGGGCGAGTAAGTCGAAGGCATCAAGCGCCTCCGCGTCCGTAGCCGCCACATAATGCACCCGGCCGGAATCCTTCCAGTGGCTGTGCTCTGGCCCCACGCCTGGATAGTCAAGCCCCGCGCTGCAACTGTGAACATCGGCAGTCTGCCCGGACGGATCTTGCAGCACATAACTGAGCGAGCCGTGCAGCACGCCCGGCGTCCCGTGCGCGAGCGGCGCAGCGTGATTGCCGGCGCCCGGCCCGCGACCACCAGCTTCAACACCCACGAGATTGACGCTTGAATCCCCAACAAACGGCGCAAAGATGCCTGCCGCATTCGAACCGCCGCCGACGCACGCCACTACCGCGTCCGGCAGTCGACCGTAGCGCTCGATGCATTGCGCCCGACATTCGCGGCCGATCACGCTCTGGAAATCGCGCACGATCATCGGAAACGGATGCGGACCAACCACGCTGCCCAGGATGTAGTGGGTCTCACCGACCGAGCCCATCCAATCACGCATCGCCTCATTGGTGGCATCCTTCAGCGTGCGGCTGCCGGTGGTGACTTCATTGACCTTTGCGCCCATGAGCCGCATGCGGAACACATTGAGCGACTGCCGGCGGATGTCTTCCGCGCCCATGTAAATCTCGCAGGGCAGGCCGAAGTGCGCGCACGCGGTGGCGGTGGCCACGCCGTGCTGACCAGCGCCGGTCTCAGCGATGATTCGCTTCTTACCCATGCGCATGGCCAAGAGCGCCTGGCCCATGGTGTTGTTGATCTTGTGTGCGCCGGTGTGCGCAAGGTCTTCGCGCTTCAACACAATGCGTGCGCCGCCAGCATGGGCGGTGAGGCGGGGCGCTTCCGTCAGCGGCGTCGCGCGTCCCACAAAGTCGCGCAGTAATTCATCAAGCTCCGCCTTGAAGGATGGATCCGCCATCGCGGCGTGGTACGCGGCTTCAAGCTCTTCCAGCGCAGGCACCAGCGTCTCTGGCACATACCGACCGCCGAAGCGACCAAAGCGGCCGCGGGAATCAGGAACGGTGGGCGCGATCTGCATGGTGCTCATGGGAACAATTTCGGTGGATGGCCAAGGCGCTCGCGGCGAGCAGTCAACAACACGGAATTGATCCTAGGCGGCATCCGGAGTTGCGGGCGGGCGGCGCTGAAACATGCTGCTAATCGGGCCACTCAGCGCATATCCCGTCATGGCAATCGCGAGCGATTCATGGAACCACCACACGGCGATCGCCACCACTACCAGCATGGCGGCCATGGTTGGCAGTGACTTGCGTCCCTTCAGGTAGCGGTTCACAAAGTGCGGATAGCGCATCGGGCTCACCATGGCGAACGCGCACAGCAGTGTTGCCGCTGGAATGAACAGTGAACTGGTGGAACCAAAGCCAGCCGGCAATTCTGCTTTCCACGTGACCAGCACCAAGTGTTGGTGGAGCAGGGTGAGGCTGGCTACTGCACCGCCGGCGCCGGGTGACGGAAGACCCTTGAACCACAGGTGGTCGTCTTCAGAAGCGCTGGAAGTTTCAACATTAAAACGCGCCAAGCGCAGCGCGGTGCAGCAAATATAGATCGCAGCAATTGACCAGCACAGGCGCGGATAGAGGTTGCCAGTATCGGGACCAAGGATGGTGGCGCCGTCGCTCGGTCCGTAATACAAACTCACCAGTCGCAACATCATGAAGGCTGGCGCAACACCGAAGGTCACCACGTCGGCAAGTGAGTCAAGTTGCGCGCCAAGATCGCTGGTTGAATGCGTGAGGCGCGCGAGCGAACCATCGACTGCGTCGAAAGCCATGCCAAGGAACACCAACACGCCGGCAACGGTCAGCGGATGCCAGCCAAACGGCGTCGGGCCGCCACCCTCGCCAGCGCGCGCGGAGTAATAAATAGCAGCGAACCCACACACCAGGTTCGCCATGGTCATCATGGTGGGAAGGACTTTGAGACCCGGAATTGGTCGACCCTTGCGGCGTCGCAGTCGTCCACGCATTCCCCGTGGGCGATCGGTGGGCGTTGTTCCGTTCGCGCCGCCCTCAGCGACTCCATCCATGCGAACGCCTGGCTTGGGTTCGGTCATGGCATCGTTGGCGCGGCGGGGCTTCATTGCTTGCTAGGTTCCATCGGCTTCGATGCATCTTCTACTGGAAATGCACTGTCCGGAAGGTGTGGAATCATCACTAACACCGTACGTCGAGCGCGTGCGCCCGGGCGCTCTGGCGCTGCAAGAAGGGTGGCAGCACCCAAGTTCACTACGCGAGCGCCGATCTTTCCGGACGCAGGCGCCGCGTGAGGCGAGGGCGGGCCGATCAGTGTGGTGGCATCGCGGGCGCGAGCCGGGGCTTCGGCGTCGGTCTCTACAAATCCGCTGGCCTCGCACGTGAGTAGCCAAGCCGTGCCGCGCTGCAACTCTAAGGACATATGGCAACTCTGCACTACGTCGCCGGCCAACTGATTCGCATTGTGCAGGACACTCGCTTGCGCTGCACCGGTTGCAAGTTGCGGCACCATCTCAACCGCAATACATGCACCGTCCTCCATCAGCATTGGCCAGGTGCGTGCCATCAGTTGCGCCTGCGTACTGGAGCGTTCGCGCGCAATGCCATCAACTTCCACCATCGCACTGCCGATCGGAACATTTACTAGCGGGCGCCACACGGTGGATGTGCCAAGCCATGTGCGCATCTCCAGAGCGCTGCCGCCCAACGCGTCGCGGAGTGAATCCAACGTATTGGCATTCACTGCGCGCAGGATGAGTCCGTTGGCATTCAATGAAATCTCATCCGCCGTTGCTACCGCCGGCGCGCCGTAGGTCACGATCGCTTGATTGAATTGTTCGGTGTCAACACTGATCTGCCATGTCAGCACTTCCAGGCCCACTTGCCCCGGTGCGATGCGGGTTCGCGATTGAACCACGGTACGCCCGGCACCCAGTTTTTCTGGCAATGGTGTTGCCTCAAACGTTCCGCGATCGTCCGCAGTGTCTGACGCGGATTCGCCGTTTCCAGCGCATCCGGCGAGCGGGAGTACAGCGATCAATGCAGCGGCGACGGCGCGGGGCGCGCATCGCACGCGTCGCATGCATCTCATGCGTCGGTCTCGTCGGGCATGACATTCATGCGATCGATGAAGCGGCGAACGTGTCCAAAGCCGCGCTTGGTGTGATGGAACGCCACGCGTGGGAGATGCACATGGTCATCCTCGCCCTCAAGTGGTCCCATGTGTTGATCAACAGTGCCGCTCTTCACCAAGTGGCTGAATTCGTCATTCATCTGCTCCACTTGGCGCTTGGAGAGTGGACGCTTCACGCGAACCACAAAGGTGTCGCCGATGTAGCGAGAACTGTGATAGCGATGGTAGAAACGAATGATTCGGCTCACGGCGTCAGCAGGGCTCGAGGCAATCTCATAGAGCGCGGTGTCTTCTTGAGAGATCCAACCCGCTTCCACCAAATTGTCTACGACGCCGGACTGCCAACGCTGCCAGTAGTTACCTGGTTTGCCGTCGGGGCCCGCGCCTTCCACCAAGACCACCGGCATGGGGTGACTCTTACCTGTCTGGATGAGTGTGAGTGTTTCAAAGATCTCATCCATTGTTCCAAAGCCGCCCGGGAAGCAGGCCACTGCGTCGGAATGACTGACAAACATGAGTTTGCGCGTGAAGAAGTATTTGAAACTGATGAGTTTGGCGTCGCCCTTAATGATGTCGTTGGCGTTGGTTTCAAAGGGCAGGCGGATGGAAAGGCCAAAGCTCGATTCACGGCTTGGTCCTTCGTGTCCGGCCTTCATGATTCCCATGCCAGCGCCGGTGATGGACATCCAACCCTCAGCGGCCATCAATCGTCCAAACTCGCGCGCGGCTGCGTAGTCCGGGTGTGTCTCCGGAGTCCGTGCGCTTCCAAAGATGGAGATCTTGCGCACGTGCTTCCAGCGGTTGAAGACGCGGTACGCGGTGCGCATTTCCTTCAGGGCGCGTTCCATGACTTTCACTTGCCCAAGATCAGAGCCGTCTTCCAGAATACGGAGCGAGGTGCGGACCAAGTCTTCCACCAGCGCGGTGCGCCGTGGTGAAGCATGCGCTCCGGGCGCTGCCTTGGCTGCGCTCTCAACCAACTGATCGATCATGGCAACCAACTCTGGTCCAAAGCCGTTCTGTTCGGTTTCGTCGGAAGGCTCTGGACGTGAGTGCTGCGGAGAATTGCGTGTCATCGTGTTTCGGTTATCGATTCTGCAGTTGGGGCAGGGGCAAGCACCGGGATCGGTGTCACCCGCGGTTGAGGATCTTGAATCGTACCGCCGACATCGATCACAAAGAACTGGTCGGTGACCACGCCGTACAGGTCACTCAGGAGCGGCAACTTGCCGCGATTGCGAAACCGAAGCGCCAAAGCGCCGGAATCGGTGCGTACTTCGCCAGTGCCTTCCAGTCGAAGTGTGCCCGAGGAAAGCTCAATTTTCCGCAAGCGCAGCAACGAATCCTCGATTTCAAAGTCCATGTCCGCTTGCTCCATCGCCGCGTTCAATGGAAGCATCAACTGTGTCACTTGCAGGATGCTCAAACCGAGTGGAAATTCCATCATTCGGCCATCAACCACGGCGATCTTGCCGGATCCACGGCGCGAACGCTCCTCACCAAGTGTTCCTGCAACGTCGATGCGGCCGCGTAGCTGGCCATCATCGGTGGACTGTTGCTGTGATTTTGCACTGTCCTCGGTGAGACCTGCAGCAGCGCTGCGCATTCCTCCCGCAATGTAGCGACCGAACCCAATGTTGCTGCAACTGACATGCATGTCCCACTGTTCAGACGGAACAAACGATCCGTACGCAGCGATCCGTCCGCCGTACATGGCTGCACTGAGGTCCGACAACTCCACCAGCGAGGTGTCCGGATGAAAGAGCAGTTCAGCAGCGATGGTGGTAGCGCGCCGACCCATGGCGTGCACTTGATCAAACTGCAAGCCAATAGTGCCGGCTGGTTGCCCGCCATTGGTGGTCAGGTCAAAGTTGAGCGCGCCATCGATACGGTCGAAGGAGATGCCAGCTTGGAAACGCGCATCAGAAACATTCAGGTCGCCAATGATCGATACCAGCGGGCTTCCAGTGCGCGGGGTGTCAATCAAGATCCGCATCGAGTCGGTCCAAATGGGTGCCTGTGTGTCAAACTCAATCTGTTCGAGCGCGCGGCGTGCTGCCGGCGGTATGAGTGCTTGCAAGTCCGCAGAATTTCCTGCTACTAAAGCACGGGTTCGCAATTCGCCAAGAAACAGGCTTGATTCAGTCGAAGCCAACGCGCCGGTGATGGTGGCGGTGCCGCGGTCAAACGACACTTCAAGTTCATCCACTACCACACCCGAAGGGCCAATCATCAGCGATCCACTGCGCCGTAGCAGGTGGAAGGGAAGTTCATCGCGCTCGCCGGCTATCCATGATGGCTCCAAAGCCACTGACCAGCTATCGGATTCGTTACCACCTGGGAGTGTGAGCTGTACATCAATGGCGCCGCGTAGACGCCAGTCGCGCATCAGGTCCTGCGCGGCAGAAGAACCGGTTGCTTCAAGTGCTCGGGCTACCAGCGGGCTAGTGATGGAAAGTGCTGCAATGCTCCCGTTAAAGTTGGGAGCGGGGCCGGAGATCACGCCATCAGCTTCGATAACCAGCGGCGTCTCATCGGTGTCTGCTCCGCGCAGTTCAACTCCGTCTAAGCGCAGTTCGCCGTTACGGAAGTACATGTCGCCACACACCGGATTCAGCTTCACGGATTGTGCCACCGTCAGCGATTCAACCTTTACATGCGCGTACGTATCTTGCCCGAGTGCGTCGCGGTTCCAAGTGACCTCACCGTCAAAGGTCCCCACGGGGGTGAGTGCGTCCCATCCCTCTTCGATGCGCGCTACCTCGGGACCGTCGGTGAGACGGACAAGATCGCGTTCGATAGGGAAATCATTCAGGGTGATTTCCAGCGTTCCGCCCTTGCTTTCAAGATCGAATCCGCCTTCCGCAGCGACCGTTCCACCGCCGTGGCGTGCCTTGGCATTGCTAACAGTGACGTATCCTGCATCGGCAACAATCAGGCCGTGCACGTCATCCAGCGTCATGCGGCCGGGCCAACTCAAGCCGTTCTCGCGGAGCACGCCCGCCAGTGCAGCGGTTGGACGGATGGCACCGCCGTTCACTTGCACGTTGGTCGTGACGGCGTCTGATTCGTCGGGGCGGGTGAGTACGGTGCCGGTAGCGGAAATACTTCCTTCCAAACCGAGTTCAAGCAGGATCTCTGAAATCGGTGAGAACTTCACCCCCGGCCAGCCAACCGGTCGGTTGGTTCGATCCTCGAAACTGATTGGAATTGCAGCGAGCAGTGCGCGAGTGACTTTCTCGCCGTCTACTTTGAAGTCCAAGAAACTACGAACCAGGCGCGTGTCGTTGAATCGCGGCACTTCTAGGTGACCGCTCACCAGTCCTTGACCACCCGTGGGAGTGAAGATTTGAATACCACCGTGAAGGAAGTCCACGCGTTCGTCCAAGATCAACAACTCACCCTTGGCACGCATTGGATATGGGAATGCATCAAGAACCACGCGCACCTCTTGTAGCTTGATGGGTCCAGTGACTTCCACGCGCTCGCCGCCGTCGCGCGGATGCTTGACGGTGAGGTCAACGCCAACAACTCCGCCTGGGCGGGTGGAATCATCCAAGATTCCTGCCGCATTCAGTGACTTCCACGCATCGTCAGCAAGCAGCGCAGCAAAGATGCGTGCTGGCGCTCCACGAATAGCGTTGACCAGTTTTCGGTCAAGCGAAACATCGGTCCCAAAGAGATGCACGTTGTACGCGGGGTCTGCGCCAACGAGTTCAATTTCGCCATCAATCGTGAAGGCGGTCTGATCGCTGCCACGACCTTGAATTCCGCGCATCACCAAGAGGTCGTTGGACACTTCAACGGTCCCGCGCACCTCCGACATCCGATAGGGAAATGCCGGGCTCTCAATGGTTCCATCAAGGAGGGTGAGTGTTCCGCGGAGTGCAATCGGTGCGGCAACCGCGGTGCCGTCTGCAGCGATTGATCCCTTGGTGCGTTTCGCACTGACTGCAATGTCCGCGGCCCAGTTGCGGGCGCCAACCAACGCCAGCGCGCGTGCAGCCTCAATCGGCAACTCAATGCGGCGGGGCGTGCCATCGGCGGTGGGTCGGGCATCCACCTTTGGAATCCGAACGGAAATTTCCCACGCGGCAAGCGCTACCGAGCGTTTCAGCCACATGTCGTCTGGGTCAAGAGCGCCCTGAATGCCGCCAAACGATGCAAGGTCGCAATGAGCAGAAATTTCCAGTGGCACCGTGAACGCATCGGCACCAGGCATTCCCGGTGCAATGTTGACTCGCGTTGCTTCGACCTTCAAGTCATTGCCGCGAACAGTGATCTCTGCCGCGCCCATCAGCACCGTGACATCGCCGCGGATGGGAACAACCGTTCCATCAACCAGGCGTCCCCACTCAATTTGCCGAACGCTGTCGCGTTCCCGCAACGTGACATCCTTTAGGACGATGTCCGCTGAGTGAACCGGCTGCGCTGTGCTGCCTTCAATGTGCGCCCGCTCAACGCGGCCGGTCAGCTCGGCGCGTGCGGCCCATCGCTGTGCCTGCGCGGGCAGCGCGCGCAGCAGTTCTTCGTCGATGTTCAGACCACTGAGGTCAGCGGCGTATGCAAAGGTACTTTCATTCCAAGTGCCATTCAGGCGGATGGCATTGTCGGAAACCGGCTTGTCGTCTTGTTGTTTCTGCTCAAGGCGGAACTCGTAGACGTTGGGTTCACCCTGGCGATGTTGAAAGTCTGCTGCAAACTGTTGCGTGGAGCGGATGGACACTGCGCTGCCTGAGACCGAGCCAATCTCCAAGCGCAGGTCGCTGAGCAGCGCGCTTTGTGGTTGTTGCACAGACTTGCCGCCTGTGGAGGCCTTTGGCCGTAACGCCAAGAAGTTGAAATCGCCCGGACGGTCGACGTGTTCAATGACACGCACGGTGAGCCCATCGATTTCCATGTCGACGAGTTCAATACGCCCAAGCAGCAAGCTCCACGGCGAGAAGACCACGTCCGCGCGGCGCATGGTGCATACGGTGGCGGCTTCGCCTTCCCAGCCGCGCGCCCGCAGGTCAAGATCGCTGGCGATGATGCGGTTCCAGCCATCCCAACGCACGCTCTTGATGCGGAGGTTGCCGCCGAATCGTTCGGAAAGCTGCGACTCCATCGCTTCGCGCAGAATGGTGGATTCGCGCAGCACCATCCACGCGGAGGCCATGATGGCCATCACGCCAAGCAGCGTAAAGAGTGCCACTGTTCGTTTACGAAATCGTTGTCGAATGCTTGAAGGCGCCAATCGCGGCGCGTGGCGCGCAATGGCCTCATCGGCACGACGTGCAAACTCCCCGGGCGCACGGCGCGCCATGGCCTCGATGCGATCGAGGTGCATGTCGGGCATGTGCGGCTCGTCGCTGGGACGTTCGTCTTCGGGATGAGCAGGGTCGTGGCTCACGGGGCGCGGATGGTACGCCGGGAACGACCGGTGCCGTCGTTCGTACAATCACGGGATGCCTCGTCTTGCCATAGTCACCGGTGCAGCGCGCCGCGTTGGGCGCGCAGTTGCCCTTGAACTTGCGCGCCATGGGTGGGATCTGCTACTTACCCATCACACGCGCGGCGCTGAAACGCTGCAGACCGCGGCCGATGCCCGCGCGGTGGCAGGGGAGTCTGGGCGGACCATTGATGTTCGAACCGCCGAATTGGATCTTTCTGACCTTGCCGCGGTGGAACACTTTGGTCGAGCGCACGCTAACGGTGCCACGGATGCCCTGGTGCTGAGTGCCGCCAGTTACACGCGCACGCCGTTCGGATCCATTGATGCTGCAATCGCAGAACGCGAAATGCGCATCAATGCCTTGGCACCTTTACTGTTGGTGCAGGCGCTTGCTCCGGCGTTGGCGCGATCTTCGCTCATTGGCGGAGGAGCAGTGCTGGCGTTTGGAGATATTCACGCCATGGGTCGACCGCGCCGAGCGTTCGCGCCGTACCTGATGTCCAAGTCGGCATTGCATTGCATGGTGGAAGCATTGGCGTTGGAGTTGGCGCCAGCGGTGCGCATCAACGGCATTGCCCCCGGTGTGGTGGCATGGCCCGACGACGCGCCAGCCGAGGAACGCGCCGCGTATGAATCACGCATTCCGCTGGCACGAGCCGGGACGCCTGATGACGCCGCTCGCCTGGTGCGTTCGATGATTGAAGACATGCCCTACGTCACCGGCACGGTCATTCGCTTGGACGGCGGTCGTTGGTTGCGCTGAGTGCAGCGCGCACTTCATCGGCGGGGGCGCCTGCTAAACCAGCAGCATCGGCAGAGATCATCGCTTTCACTTGGTCGCCGGCCTGCATCCAGGCTGCGGCAGCGCGCAGCGATCGCTTCCAGTCATTGGGCGCCGCAGCCGCACTTTCATCAAGTGTTCCCGCCGCCTCACGCGCTTGCCCCAGCGCCGAATAGGCAGCGGCAATTTCTTGCGCGCACGCTGGTTGACGGCGCAGCGGGGCGTCGAGTGCCAAGAGTAGTTCCAGCGATTCCCGCGGCGCGCCGGCCATCCTTCGCATGCGTGCATCGGCAATGCGCAGCTCGATCGATGTTGGTGCCAGCGCGCGGGCTTGCGCAATCTTGATGCGTGCAGCATTGGGATCACCGTTTCGCAATTCCAAATCAGCAAGCGCGGCCTTCGGATCCGGTGATTCAGGCATGGCGCGTTCGGCGGCTTCCAACAGGCGCCGCGCTTCAACCGCTTGGCCATCACGGGCGCGCGCCATTCCTAAGTACAGAGCAAACTGCGCGCTGGATGGATCGGCGGCAAACGCGGCTTCATAGTGCGCCACTGCTTGTGGATGACGCAGAGCGGTGTCTGAAACCACGCCCGCGGCATGTTGCAGCGCTGCATTCGTGGGTGCTAAGGCGGCCGCTCGGTCATACGCGTCCGCTGCGCGCGCCATGACATCGGCACGATCTTGGGAAGGCAGGTCCGGCTGCATGGCCAGGGCCACCAGCGCCCGACCGAGGATTTCCTGCGCGCGCATCAGCCCGGGTGCTTCGCTCGCTAATTTTTCTGCCACAAAGACCGCTTCGCTTGGTTTGTCGGCGGCCAGGTACGAATCGATGGCACGAATGGCGGCGTCCAACTTTTTGGGCTCGACGCTGCTTGTCGCGGCAGGCTTGGTATCGGTGGGGCCGCAGCCGACCGGGGCGATCGCGGCTGCCGTGACCGCGGCGACTGCCGTCCACGGCAACAGCACGCGCGCCGTGGCGCGGAGAAGGGTTCCGCTTTCGTAGAATCGTCGTTCCATGTCAAGCGACCAGCCCATCGAATCGAGCACGCCAACCGGCGGCTCTGAACTCCAGCTCGCCAAAGCCTACACCCCGGCGGACGCGGAGACCTTTGCGTGGTCGCGTTGGCGCGACGCGCGTTGCTTCCATGCGGAGCCCACCGATGCGGGTGCGCCGTATTCGATCTTCATTCCGCCGCCAAATGTCACCGCCGCGCTGCACCTTGGTCATGCGCTTAACAACACATTGCAAGATGTCTTGACGCGTTACCACCGCATGAAGGGCATGAACACCATGTGGATGCCGGGCACTGACCACGCTGGCATTGCCACGCAGTCCGTGGTGGAGCGAAGGCTGTTGCAACAAGGCAAGCGCCGCTCTGATTTCACGCGCGAACAATTCATTGCCAAGGTTCAAGAGTGGAAAGATGAGTACGAAGCAACCATTTTGAGCCAATTGGAGTTGATGGGCGCTTCGTGTGATTACGACCGCGTGCGCTTCACCATGGATCCAGTGTGTGCCGCCGCTGTGCGTGCAGCATTCTTCAAACTCTTTGATGACAGTCTGATCTATCGTGGCAAGCGGTTGGTCAATTGGGATCCGGTGTCACGCACCGCGCTTGCCGATGATGAAGTGGAGATGGAAGAAGTGGATGGTCACTTCTGGTACCTCCGCTATCCGTTTGAGGATGGATCCGGTTACGTGACGGTGGCGACCACGCGTCCAGAGACCATGCTTGGCGATACAGCTGTGGCGCTCAACCCCAAGGACCCGCGCGCAGCGGCGGTGCGCGGCAAGAAGTTGCGATTGCCCATCGTTGGTCGCGTCATTCCAATTGTGGAAGATGACTACGTGGTCATGGCAGTGGAGCAGGGCGGCGACCCCGCCGACACCAAGGCGCAATTTGCAACTGGATTCTTGAAAGTCACTCCGGCACATGACCCCAATGACTGGGAAATTGGCATTCGTCACGGAGTGGCGGCGATCAATGTCATGGCGCCCGATGCGTCCATCTCTGATCGGCATGGTTGGGAAGATGTCTCAGCTGAGGCGCGCGCGTTCGTCGGCCTCTCGCGTGAAGACGCGCGTACAGCGATTGTTGCATGGTTCAAGGCGAACGGCTTGCTTGAGGGCGTGAAGCCGTATCGGCACAGCGTTGGTCATAGTTATCGAAGTCATGTTCCGGTAGAGCCGTACTTGAGTGAGCAGTGGTACGTGCGCGTGACGGATGACCGCCTGCGCGGCGCTGCGTTGCGTTCGATGAATCCGGCGCAACGTGATGGCGGTGCGGGTGGCGCGGCGACTGGCGCTGCACATGGCGCCACCAGTAGTACCGCTGCCAACGCGTCCGCTATCGGCGACGGTGAAATCACTTTCTACCCGCCGCGCTACGCCAAGACATTCCAGCATTGGCATGAGAACATTCGGGACTGGTGCATCAGCCGACAACTGTGGTGGGGTCACCGCATTCCGGTCTGGAGCGCAGAAGTGGCAGCGAGCGATGTTGTTGATCGCGCTGCCGTGGATGCCGCGCGCGGCGAGTTAGTTGGTTGTAACGGCACGTGGCGCGCCATGGGATGCTCCGAAGCAGTGCGCCGTCGTCCGGATGGTGTCTATGAACGCTTCGTGTGCGTTGCAGAACACGCAGATTCCGTGGCGATTCCGGCACTCACTGCGGCTGGTTTCCGCCAAGATGAAGATGTGCTTGACACCTGGTTCAGTTCCGCACTGTGGCCGCTTTCCACACTGGGTTGGCCAGAGCCCGCGCGCTTTGACATGCAGGGTCTTCTGGAGAAGTGGAATCCCAGCGCAGTACTTTCCACGGCTCGTGAAATCATCACGCTGTGGGTGAGCCGCATGGTGATGTTCAATCGCTATTTCCTTGGTGGGCGAGTTCCGTTCAAGCATGTGTTCATTCATGCCATGGTGCAGGATGGATTCGGTCAGAAGATGTCCAAGTCGTTGGGCAACGGTGTGGATCCGCGCGACATCATTCAAACGCACGGCGCTGATGCGATGCGATTCACGCTGGTGCAGATGACCACTGACACGCAGGATGTTCGCATGCCAGTGGACATGGTTGATCCGTGGTCTGGTGAAATGTTCTCGCCGCGTACCATTACGGATGCGGCCGGCTACACGGTGGCTGATCCCGTGCAGGTTTCTCCGAAGGATCCTTCCAAGCAGATCACCAGTGCATACGGCGCAGCGACCGGTAAGGCAACGCCCAGCACAGATGCGCCGCTGGCGTTGAACACCAGCGCCCGCTTTGACGTTGGCCGGAATTTTGCCAATAAGGTCTGGAATGCAACGCGATTTGCACTGGGCAACCTGACGCCGGTCGCTGGTGACCCATCCATTGATCCTGCCACTCGGCCGCTGATTGATCGATGGATTGTTGCGCGGCTTTCGCATGCGCTGGCAACTTACGAACGCGCACTTGCGGGATACCGTTTCAATGATGCCGCTGACGCCACCTATGACTTTGTATGGCGCGAGGTGTGTGATTGGTATCTGGAAGCAATCAAGCCCACCGTGAAGTCCGACGCGGCGCAGCAACAGGTGTTGCGCACCGTGCTTGATGCATCATTGCGGCTTCTTCATCCGCAGATGCCGTTCATCACTGAACAGTTGTGGCCGGCGGTGGCAGCAACTGGTGTGGCCGGTTTGCGTGGCGTCCATGTACCTGCAGCGCCCTTGTGTGCACGCGCGGGTTGGCCGGCGGTCGATGCATCCGTCACGGATCGCGCGGCGGTGGCAACGTTCAGTCGCGTGCAGCAGTTGGTCGATGAGATTCGAACGCTCCGTGGTGCGCGGCAGGTGCTGCCCAAGCGCAAGATCACCTTGCTGGCGCCGGCGGGTGTTCGCGCATTGGTGGCAGAAGCTGGTGGCGTGGTGGAGGCCTTGGCTGGAATTGGCGAAGTGGCGGACTTGCCCACCGAGCGTCCGGCCGGAGCGGTGCCGATCGCCTTTGAAGGTCAAGAGTTGCTCTTGGTGAACTTTGCGGACGCCGTTGATCTGGGCGCGGAACGCATCCGGCTCGACAAGGTGGTGACTGAGAAACTCAGATTGATCAGTGGATTTGAGGGGAAACTCGGTAATCCGGGCTACCTTGCCAAGGCGAAGCCGGAACTGGTGGCGGAGACGCGGGCGATGCTTGATGAGGCAAAGGCGGATCTTGATGCTGCGCGGCGGTCCTTGGATGCCCTACGCTGATGACATGAGTCCGGCGCGTTTCATCCGTGTGCTTGCCAACCTCGCCTGCATGGGCGTATTGGTGGCGACGGGTTGCCAAGGGAGCGGTGGATCGACGAAGAGCGCGTCCGCCACCGCGCCGGGTGCTGCACGCGGATCATTGCCGGCAGCGCTGGTCACCAGCCCGATTGTTTCCACGCGTGAATGGCGTTGGAACTCGGTTGAGGGCATCGAGATTGATACGCGCAGCTGGACGATCAAGTCCTCACTTCGCAGCGCGAACTTCACGGGGGCATTGCCGGCGTTCTACGAGGCAGCGTTGCGCAATTACCGCAACGGTCTGGTGGCATTGCCCGCGCCACCGCGTCGCTTGGAAGCGTGTGTCTTCGGCACGCGCGAGGAGTGGTCGCGTTACACGGAGCATCGGCTCGGATCTGAAGCGGGTCCGTACCTGAAGATGGGGCGGGGCGGTTTCACATCGGGCGGCGAGGCCGTGCTCTATGACATTGGTCCGCGCGACACGTTGGCGATTGCCGCGCATGAGGGGTGGCATCAGTATTCACAGACCACGTTCCGCTATTCGCTGCCGGTGTGGATTGAGGAAGGGGTCGCTTGCTACATGGAGGGATTCCGTCAGCCCGCTGGTGCGGCGGAACCGGTCTTCCTGCCGTGGCGGAATCCGGAGCGTTACGCAGAACTGCGCACGGCAGCCCGGAAGTCGCGCCTGGCAACACTGCGTGAGGTACTTGAGGGGTCACCGCAATCATTCTTGGAAACCAGCCGCGATGCGCAGCTGGCCTACTACGCGCAGGTGTGGGCGTTAGTCCATTACATGCGCGACGGCGAGGGCGGTCGGTACCGCGCCGGTCTGGAAGCGATGCTTGCCGATGCGGTTTCTGGTGCTATCCCGAGTCGAATCAAGTCATCGGACGCGCTTCCCGACGAGCGCGCTCGGCGTTTGGCGCTCAGTTCCAAGTCCGGCATCTGGCTGGTCTTGGTCTACCTGGATGAAGACTATGAACGCTTCGAGCGTGGCTATGACCGGTTCATCGGAAGTCTGATTGAATCGAACGCATGGGACAACATCATGCGTGGCGAGTCGCCCATTGAAGTTGAGCGCGTACCCGCGGATACAAGCGCAGCGGGCGTAACCCCTGCGGCGAAATGAATTCTTGGAACGTGAATCGCTCGGGAAGTGAATCGCTCAAGAAGTGATTCGCTAGCGAAACAACTCGCTTGCAATGACGCACGATCCGTCTGATCAGTGCGCCCGAGCGCGTCATGCGCTCGCCTGTTGTGCAAGCGGTGGGGAGAGGATTCGAACCCCTGAGACCCTCGCGGGTCTGCTCGATTTCAAGTCGAGTGCCTTCAACCGCTCAGCCACCCCACCAATGAGTTGTCTGCGCACGGATGCGATCCATGCTGCCGTTGTTTAGGTGGCGCGCACGGTGATTTGTTCTACTTGACCGGACATGATCTTGGCCTTGCCTGAGCCAAGTTCGCCGATCGGATCGGGTGGCACAATCTCCACCATCTTCTCGCCGAGCTTGGCTTCGCCGCGCTTGACCTTGGCTTCAAACTCCAAGCACTCCTTGAGGAGGCGCTCCATGATTTCATTCTCAGGAACGTTGGCAACGCGTTGGCCTTGGACATAGATGATGCCGCGGCGATCGCCAGCAAACACCGCAACGTCGGCGCCTTCAGCTTCGCCAGGTCCGTTCACGATGCAGCCCATGACGGCCACTTTGAGCGGAAGGGTGATCTGCGTGGAGAGCTTCTCTTCCACTTCCTTGACCAGTGTGAAGAGGTCCACTTGGATGCGTCCGCAGGTTGGGCAGGCGATCAGTTCGATACCCTTGCGCGGGCGTTTTCCCAAGCAATACAGGATTTCCAGGCCGTCCTTCACCTCATCGACGTGGTCGCTGGCATAACTGATGCGGAGCGTGTCGCCGATACCGTTGGCGATCAGCGTGCTGAGCGCAGCGACGGAACGAATGGCGCCGGTGGACTTGGGTCCGGCATGGGTCACGCCCAAGTGCAGCGGGTAGTCAAAGCGCGCAGCGATTTCCGTATAAACGTCAATCACCAGTGCAGGATCCATGCTCTTGGCGCTGATCACCACGTCATGGAAATCGCGTGCCTCAAAGATTTCGACGTATTCCTCAAGCTTGGCGATCATCAGGGCGAGCAAGTGACCAGACTTGTGTCCCGCGAAGTACTTGCCCAGCTCCTCCATGCGCTTCTGCTTGTCCTTGCGCTCAATGATTGAGCCTTCGTTGACGCCGATCCGGATGGGGATCTTGCGTTCCTTGCACGCATCAATGACTTGGTTGACCTGGTCGCGGTCAGAGATGTTGCCTGGGTTGAGGCGGATCTTGTGAACCCCGGCCTCAACGGCTTCAAGTGCGCGCTGGAAGTGGAAGTGCACATCCGCAACGATCGGTATCTGCACCTGCTTGATGATCTCGCGCAGGGCGTCGGTGTCCTTGCGCTCTGGGACGGCAACGCGCACCACATCGGCGCCGGCGAGCCGGTAGCGCTCGATTTCCGCGACGCATGCATCGATGTCATAGGTGTAGCCGGCGGTCATGGTCTGCACCAAGATCGGGGAGTCGCCGCCAATGAATAAGCGTCCGACGCGGTCGTCGCCGATTGCCACCTTGCGTGTTTTTCTGCGGTCCTGCATAGGTGGGGGAGTGTATCCACGTATGCGTGAACCCGCCTGACATTCCGCGGAGGGCATAGTTATGATCCGTGTCCATGAATTCAACCATTACCGCCCCCGGCAGCAGCATCCCCTACCTTCGAACGCGCCTATCGCTGATGATGTTTCTGCAATACGCGATCTGGGGCGCATGGCTTCCGATTCTGTATTCGTTCCTGTCTGGACATTTGAAGTTCACCGGAGAGCAGATTGGCTACTGCTTCTCTGCGGGCGCGCTCGGCGCCATCTTTGGACCGTTCCTTGCTGGACAGCTTGCCGACCGAACCTTTGCCACCCAGAAGATCCTGGGCGTGAGTCACTTGTTGGGCGCATTGTTAGTGTTCCTTATGGGAATGACTGGCGAGTTCAACTACTTCCTCGCGCTCTCTGCCTTGTACGGATTGGTGTACGCGCCGACCATGGCCTTGACCAACTCGCTGGCGTTCGCACACATTCCGAATCGCGACACGGACTTTGGGCCGATCCGCGTCTGGGGCACGGTTGGTTGGATCGCGGTGGGCATCACAGTTGGTCAGATTTTGTTCCGTTACCACACGCCGGTTGGCGTGAGTGCTGACGAAGTGACCGCTGCTCAGAATGCTGGACGCGCGGTGGCGTTCCAGATCAGTGCTGGCCTTGGCGTACTCATGGGTCTCTATTGCTTCATCCTTCCCAACACGCCGCCTTCGCGGAATGCCAAGCAGAACACGGCGTGGCTCGAGGCATTTGGCGAAGTTGCCAAGATGCCACTCGTGCTGCTCTTTCTGATTGCAGTCCCGGTCAGCATCATTCACCAGTTCTACTTTGTGCAGGCGGACGCGTTCATTGGCAGCGTTCAGGCATCCATTGTGGAGAAGGGTGCATTTGAGAAGACCATCAGCGAGGTGTTCGGCGTTGGTGGTGGCTTGATGACCATCGGCCAAATGACGGAGATCTTGGTGCTTGCCATGATGCCGTTCCTCACCAAGTGGTTCACACGGAAGCATCTCTTGTTGATCGGTCTGGCTGCCTACGCGCTGCGCATGGCTCTGTGGGCATTCATGCCAACCTTGCCATTCGTGATGGCGGGCATTGCGCTGCACGGTCTGTGCTTCGGCTGCTTCATCTTTGTGGCGTTCATGATTGTTGACGAGAACACCACCGGGGACATTCGTGCCACGGCGCAGAGCTTGTTCAATCTGGTGATCGTTGGTATCGGAACGATTGTCGGCAGCATTGTTGCGGCGAACATCGTCGGAAATTGGGCAAGTGCAAGCGGCACGATGGACTACGCAAAGTTGTTCACCGTCCCCATGTGGATGGCGATCGGTTGCTTTGCGATTATTCTGGTTGCCTATCCGAACCGCGCCAAAGCCCTCACGAAATAGGTGCCGTTCACCCCTGTCCCCAATTAAAAGAACTCCCGAGTCGTCCATGGACGGCTCGGGAGTTTCTGTTTTTGAAATCAACGACGCGGTGCGTCGATGTGGTCCGTCACATTCAACGGCGGCGACGTCCGGCGACTATCCCGGCAACCCCGAGAAGCGCCATGGCGCCTGGAGCGGGGACGAGCGTTCCCGAGATACCTTGCAGCAGCAGTCCTTCCGCGTGGACACTTGGATATGAGGCGTTGTCCTCAATGGCACGGATAGCAAAGGAGCTGACGATGGCGCTTGAGGAAAGCCCTGCCAGCGACGAGAATGCAAGTCGTTGCACATCGCTTCCAAGTGACGTGAACGCTCCGCTTGAAGTGCCAAGCGATGCAAAGTGCAACACGCCTCCGCCTTGGAGATTCAGGGTCAATTCCACGAGGTTGCCCGAGTGGAATTTCGAAAGGGTGACGGACATGCTGTCGCCCAACATGCCCGACGCCGCGTCGAACGCAACAAGAATTTCTTCGTCGCCGGGCTCATCGGTCGGTGTGGAGTCAAAGACGGTCGGACCAGTGCCGCCGCTCATTTCCTTGTTGCCGGTGATCTTCGCTACGCCCCCCGACGTCTTGCGGATGCCGCTCGTATCGGTTTCGAATGCCTTCACTCCAAGGCCCTCGTCCTTGCCAACCGTGGAGGAGTTCTCCTTGGCGACGTACAGGACGCCTGCTTGGTAGTCATGGCTGGTCGTCGGAACCCCCGACACGGTGTCAAGGCGCGTACGGCAGGTGACTTTGAGAAGCAGTGGGTCTGCGATCGTGCCTAATCCCGCGATACCGCTGCGCTGCACGAACAAGGTGCTGCCGTAGCCGGTAACGGAACTTGTGATGAGTTTGCCAGCGATGTTCGCTTCAACGGTGGATCCCTCGTTGATCTCACTATTCCCAAGGCCAAGGGCGTCGGCCGTGAATTTCATGTTCAGCACGGCTGCTGAGACGGTCCCGGATACGGAAAGGATGAAAGCAGGTACGACAAGGGTAGTCACGGGGCGAAACATAGGGAAAATCAGCCAATCTCCCTGAATCCGCCCTCAAAAGTATTTCTGGCGTGCCTCCGAACTAAGGGAGGAGGCAAGGAAGCGCCAGAACCTCATCATTCACGATATTTCTGACGATGCAAGGAATCATCGCGAGAATTTCAGAATCAGGCGTCGGATTTGCTGGCACATTGTTCCACGTGCTGATCCAGGACGGCTATGCGCTGGCGTTTATGAGGCATAACAAAGCACCGGCGACCCATGTTGGATCGCCGGTGCGGTTGAGCAGAGATGAAGATGAAAGACTCAGCGGCGGCGGCGTGCGCCGATCAGGCCAGCGACTCCAAGCAGCGCGACCGCGCCTGGGGCGGGGACGAACGCACCACTCCCAGAGGACACGAGGATGTTGTCGTAGTAAGCCTTGCCTTGAGAGGTGCTGCTGTTGGCGCTTTCATACAGATTGAACCTGTTCGGGTTGACGCCTGCGGCCGCACCGGTGACGGATGCGCCACCCCACGTACCGTCGGCCTTCTTGTAATAGAAGCCTGCCGTGCCTGTGGTCTTATTAAAGGTGACTGCAAGTGACTGCCACGCATCGCGGGCGAGCACCACCTGAACGCCGCCAACCGTGATGCCGTAGGCGTAGGTGCTTGTGGTTCCGCCGCTAGTGGCATACGCAAGACCGTACAGGTTGCCGGTGCTGACCTGTATGTACAAACCTGTCAGAATCTTGGTGTTCGTGGAGTCATAGATGACGGCGCCGAACCTGTTCGTACTAGCAGCGCCGGTGACAGTAGTGTAAGTGCTAGTGTCTTGGTCCCACGCGGCAACGATGGTGTCGGAGTCAGAATCCCTGGATGCCCAGTTGGAAGCCACGTCGTTGGTCCATGCGTTGCGGGCGGTGCCGGTGCTACTTCCCTGGATTGACATCGTGTTTCCGCGTGTTGCGCCCGCTGTTGGATCGGTGACGATGTTGAAGAACGTATTAGCACCGCCCGAAGTGAACCAGCCACCTTGTCCAGCAGTGCCGGCGGTGTACTGTGCGGCGGTGTTGACGACGCCAGCCGTGTATCCGGTGCTGAAGTCGCAGGCCTGCATCACCTTGAAGGCGGCCGAAGCCGACCCAGCGAAAGCGAGAGACGCGAAGGTGCACGAAGCAACCGTGCGGGTCATTGACAACATTTGGAATATCTCCAGGCAGGAAAGAAAATTCAGATTCCGATAGGTTTGGAAGCCAAGGTGATCCACTCGCCGCGTGATAGGTTCGTGTGACGGGTGTGAGTTGTTTCCTTAAGGAGGAAAGCGGTTTCTCATTTATGTGAACGTAATCTGATTCCGCCACACATCATGGATTTTCAACATATTCGCGATTTATCGGTATCGCCCCCCCGGGGGCGCGGAAACGCCATATCTCATCCCCGGTGGCGCTGTTCATGATCTACCAAGTCGCCGTAGAGAATCTATTCGCGCCGCTGCAGTCAGAAATGGCGACCGAGCTGGGTCTTGGTAACGCGCGGTCTGCGGTGGTGTCGGCATCGTGCCTGTTGGCTTTCGCTGTGGTGCAATTGCCAGCGGCGTTACTGATTGATCGCTTCGGCGTTGCGCGGCTGCCGCCCGTCAATCGACGGCTCGGGAGTTTCTGTTTAGTGCCGGCGCGTGCGCCTTTGGGGCGCGCCGAACAAAGCACCGGCGACCCATGTTGGATCGCCGGTGCGGTTGAGCAGAGATGGAGATGAAAGACTTAGCGGCGGCGGCGTGCGCCGATCAGGCCAGCGACTCCAAGTATCGCAAGCGCGCCTGGGGCGGGGACGAGGTTGCCGGAGACATCCATACAAGCCACGTTGGAGTAAGCCGCGTTACCGAAACTTAACGGACCCGTGACAGCCCCTGTCACGGAGCCTGTTGACCTCCAATAGACGTTGTCGATCGCCCCAGTGGTTGGCGCGGTTTCAAATCCGCCAGTTGCGCTCGACCCGGTGCTGAGCCGAATAGACGCAAGCGCTGTCGGCGTTCCGGTATACGTAAATCGGAATCCAACGAAGAAGCAGCCATTCGTGCTCCAACTGTTGTTCAGGGCGATAGTGGCCTGTGTGGCTGTTCCGTTCCCCCAAGAGGCGGTTGAATTGGCGGCAGACGCACTAGCGCCAAGGCTCACGGTTCCAAGGCTCGTGTACGCGGGCTGTGTGCCACCCGACGCGATCAGTGTGGGGTAAGCAGTTGAGAGGTCAGATCCGTTTGCCGTTGCTACAAAGGCCTGAAGTGAAGCGCCCGCAAAGCCTGCAGCCTTATAGACTCGGATGCGTAGCTGCGTGAGATCAAGCGTTGGCGCGTTGCTGGCGTTCGCGGCATACACGGCGTACCAGCGCACGTTGGTACTGCCGGTATTCACAGATTCGAAATAGGTGCCAGCATTCGCGTAGTTGTCAAACACCACCGCGGCCGAAGCAGCGTTTGCAAAGACAAGCGACGCAACCGTGCATGATGTAACCATACGGGTCATTGGCAGCATGAGATATCTCCAGACGGGAAGAGGGAATACGAATTCCGAGGGGTTCGGAAGCCAAGGGGATCCACTCGCCTCACGATGGGTTCGTGTGACGGGTGTGAGTTGCTTCCTAAAGCAGGAAAGCAGTTTCTCACCTTTATGAACGCAATCTGCCTGCGCCACCCATCATGACTTCGGAGATGAATTCCGAGATATTCCCCGGATCGCCCCTGGCAGCGTGGAAACGCCATATCGCTGCTGGTGCAGCCCCCAAAAATCCCCGATCTTGACCCTCGGCACCTCGCGCTCCCCAACTCCGCCGCGTCACCCCGTGGCACCCAATGCCCGTTGCTCCGCATCCCAGTCCGCGTGGAACTTCAACTTCGCTTCCTCGCCCGGGATGACCAGCGCCACTACCGGCGTCCCCTCCTTGAGCGGGGTGCCGTCAAGCGCGGCAATATCAAACTTCGGCTGATTGCCCTCATGGATCGCCAGTGCCTTCTCCAAGACCTGCTGTTTCTCCACCGGGATCTTCGCCCAACTCTCGCGGCCGCGACACTTGGGGAACTTGCTGCATCCAAGCCACGGCCCGCGCTTACCGGTGCGCAGATTCATCGGTGCGCTGCACTTGGGGCAGGGCAGTTCGGTCACATACGGCGGCGGTGACGGGAACTTCAGTCCGCCCTTCTTATCAATGTTGAGAATGAAATCAGTCTCGCGGTTGACGCTCGTCAAGAAGTCACCAAAGCGACCGGTGCGCAGAATCATTGGCGAACCATCCACTGGGCAGCGAATGTCTACCTTCTCCGGCAATAGCGGCTTGCCTTGACGATTCACCGGCGCCGCATACGCGCACGCTGGCTGCGTCTTCACCTTGCGCGGCTTCACTGGCTTGGCTGGCTTGGTCGATGCCTTACTCTTTTTCGCTGGTTTCGCCGGCACCTTTGCTGGCGGCAATTCCACTGGAATCTGCTCGCGGTATCCGCTGCAAGAAAGGAATTTGCCGGTCTTTCCAAGGCGATACTCGCAGCGACGCCCACACAACGGACACGCATACGGCGACGGCGTTCCCTCTGCCTTCACATGCGCAGTGTCGGCAGCCGCAAGTCCGGCCACCACGTCTTTGAATGGCACATAGAAGCGGTGCAACATCTCTTGCCACTTCTCTTTGCCTTCAGCAATTTCATCAAACTCCTCTTCAATCTTCCGCGTGTAGCCAATGTCCATGAAGCCATCCTTGAACGGCTCTTCCAGGAATCCGCATACGGCAATTCCAATATCCGTGGCATGGAACGCACGACTCACCTGCTCCACATACTTACGCGCCTCGATCGTATTGATGATCGACGCATACGTTGACGGTCGTCCGATTCCTTGCTTCTCCAGCTCACGCACCAAGCTCGCTTCATTGAAACGAGCTGGTGCACTGGTGAACTTCTGTTGCGGATCAAGCCAGAAGGGCGCCATTTCTTGGCCCTCCTTCATGGCAGGCAACTCTTGATCTTCGCCTTCGCCACGAATGCCGGTCACGGTGTAACCATCAAAGGTCTGCACGCGTCCGTTGGCCTTGAAGATGGCACCGGTCGCCTTATCGCTGCGCTCCAACAGCACTGCAGTGGAGTCGTACTGCGCGTCAGTCATCTGGCACGCAACAAAGCGCTGCCAAATCAGGTTGTACAAGCGCCACTGCTCCTCGTCGATCACGCCGCGCAACATCTCCGGCGTGCGCCGCACATTGGTTGGACGAATCGCTTCGTGCGCCTCTTGCGCGCTCTTGTTGCTTGATCCATAGAAGCGCGCCTTCTCAGGCAGATACTTCGCACCGTACTTCTCAGTGATAAACGAACGCACCGTGCTCAACGCTTCGCCGGACAACGCGGTGGAGTCAGTACGCATGTAGGTGATCAGACCGACCGGCCCTTCGCCAGGAACGTTCACGCCTTGATAGAGCATCTGCGCAACGCGCATGGTGCGGTCGGTGCCGAAACTCAGCGCGTAACTGGCACTCGATTGCAACGTACTGGTGATGAACGGCGCCCGCGGCTTGCTGCTGGTGCCGCTGCGATCAATGCTCTTCACGCGGTAACGAACGCCAGCACCAATGGTGCCGCGCACCGTTCGCTGCCAACGCGCAAACCCCACAGCTTCCGCGTCTTCGCGCAGATCAACCGTCACGCTCTCCAGTCCAACTGCTTCCGCCACCGTCCGCACGCGCGTCACCAAGTCATCGCCCGGTCCGTACCAGCGCAGTTCTTGGGGCAGAGGAGTCTTAGTCTTCTTATCTTCTTCCTTCTTGCGCATCACCCAGTCGGGAATGGCAATCGCAGGATTTTTCGAACTGAAATCTGCCAAATCCTCATACTTTGGAACCTCGCGTCCCAGATCAAATGCCTTGCCCGCCACTTGCACCAGTTCGCACTCGATACCGCTGCGCTCTGCAAGCCAATGTGCCTGTTCCTTCTTCGTGGGCGCCTTGTTACGTTCATCACGGCGCGCCATGAATGCGTTCCAGTCTTTCGCCATCGCTGTGCCCTTGGCGGCGTCCGGCGTCATGGCAGCCTCAACCTTCCAGTACTCATCCGGCTGGAATGCACGAATCTCACGCTCGCGATCAACAATGAGTCGCAGCGCAACGCTCTGCACGCGCCCCGCGCTGAGTCCGCCAGCCACCTTCTTCCAGAGCACCGGGCTCACCATGTAGCCCACGATGCGATCCAGAATGCGCCGCGCTTGTTGCGCGTTCACACGGTTGATATCGATCGGCCGGGGCGCCTCGAACGCCTTGAGAATCGCGCCGCGGGTGATCTCGTCAAACTCCACGCGCTTCGCCTTCAATGGATCCACGCCCAAGAGTTCCGCCAAGTGCCAAGCGATCGCTTCGCCCTCACGGTCCAAGTCGGTTGCGAACCAGATCTCGCTGGCATTCTTGGCAAGCTTCTTCAGTGCCGTCACCTGCGCGCGGCGGTCGTCACTCACTTCATAGGTTGGCTCAAAGTCGTGCTCCAAGTCAACGCCCGGCACCGGCTGCTTCACACCCTTGGGGGCACGCTTCGGCAGGTCCCGGATGTGCCCCTTGGAGGCTTCCACCTGAAAGCCGGCCCCGAGGTACTTGGTGATGGTCTTCGCTTTGGCGGGACTTTCCACGATCACCAGCTTGTAGCTGCCCTTGGCGGCGGGCGCAGCGTCCCCCGGTTCATCGTTTGTGGCGGTCTTTGCAGGCTTTGTTGGTCGTTTTGCCATATTGGATCGTCTTCCGCGCAGCCGAAATCAAGAGCACCGTCTGTCGGGGCTCCATCGGCGGAGGGGTGGTACTTATATGAGGAGTCGTCGTTACGACCCAAATAGAGTCCCAATAACCTCGCGGGCAGCCTCGGGGGCAGTCCGCAGTGGGGAGTCGATCCAAATCGACCCGGGGATCGCCTTGAAACGCCTCAACCAGGTGCGTTGTTGGCGTGCAAATTGCCGCGTGCGCACGCAGATGTCTTCCGTGGCTTCCCCAATGGTGCACTCGTGGGCAAAGTGCCGCAACAGTTCGCGGTATCCCACGGATTCAATCGCTTGCCGATTGAGTGGCCCCTTGGCAAGCAGCTTTACCAGTTCGCGTTCGAGGCCTCCAGCCAGCATGGCCCGAACGCGAGCGTTGATTCGTTGGTTGATCAGTTCCACTGGCCATTCCAATCCAACCGCATGCGTTCGCGGCGGCAGTGCCCGCGGCGCATCGCTCCACTGTTGTTGCAGTTCGCTCATTCGCTGCCCGGTAATCATCCACACTTCTAAGGCACGCACCGTGCGGCGGCGATCGTTTGGATGAATGCGCGATGCAGCGATCGGGTCATGATGTGCAAGATCGCCGCGCAGAATTTCCGTTGGCAGCGCTTCGAGCCGCGCGCGAATGTCTGGATCGCCGGGCGGCCCATCAAACATTCCTTCCACCATGCTCTTGATGTAGAGATTTGTTCCGCCCACCACAATGGCGTGCTTCCCACGTGCATGAATCGCTTCAATGGCAACCTGCGCGCCGTCCACCCAGTCCGCCACCGTGAACGCGCCGCCGTGCGGATCAGCAACATCGATCATGTGGTGCGGCACGCCGCGGCGCTCTTCCATGGTTGGCTTGGCCGTACCGATGTCCATGCCGCGGTACACCTGCATACTGTCCGCGCTGACGCACTCGCCGCCGCTCGGCATGGTGAGCGCCAACTCAACGGCCAGCGCGGTTTTGCCGCCGGCAGTGGGGCCAAGCACCAGCACGGTGAGCGGCCGGCGCGGGGAATCGTTCGGGGTGATGGGGCGGTCGATGGGCATTTCGTATAGTGGAAGTATGACCGATCACGCCGCCTCGCTCCCACGCACTCCCGCACGACGTTCGATTGATTCCTATGACCCGAAAGGGAAGCGCGTCTTTGTACGCGCCGACTTCAACGTCCCCACCGATGACGCTGGGAATATCACCGATGACCGACGCATTCGTGGCGCGCTGCCCACTATTCAGTCACTGATTGCCCGGGGCGCAGCGGTGGTGGTTGCCAGTCACTTTGGTCGACCAGCCGGAACCGGCTACGAAGCCGCGGAGAGTTTGCAGCCCGTCTTCGTGCGCCTCAAAGAACTGCTGGCTGGTCAGGCCGAAGTCCTCTTTGCCGGACAGACTCCAACCGACAGCGCCACGCAGGCGGCGGTTGCACAACTCAAGCCTGGGCAGGTGTTGCTTCTGGAAAATCTCCGCTTTGAGAAGGGTGAGAAGAAGGGCGACCCCGCCTTTGCTGCAACGCTGGCTGGCTACGCAGACGCGTATGTGAACGATGCGTTCGGCGCATCACATCGCGCCGATGCATCCATGGTGGCACTGCCGCGCGCGATGAAGTCGCGTGGGGCGCCAGCACTGGCAGGGCGCTTACTGGAGAAAGAACTGCAATTCTTGGGCGAGGAGCTTCGAGACCCACCGCATCCCTTTGTTGCCATCGTCGGCGGCGCCAAGGTCAGCGACAAATTGTTGGCTATCTCCAATTTGTTAGGCAAGGTCGACATGGTGATTGTGGGCGGAGCCATGGCCTACACGTTCCTTCGTGCGGAGGGAGTGAGCACCGGATCAAGCCTTGTACAGCCAGAGATGATCGAGAAAGCGCGCGACATTCTGCGCGCCGCGCAGGAGCGTGGTTGCACCATCTTGCTACCGATCGACCATGTCTGTGGTCGCGCACTTGCTGCAGGCACGGAAACATGCGAAGTGATCGGTGGTATTCCGGACGGCTGGATGGGTCTCGACATTGGACCGCGCTCACGCGACCTGTTTGCCGAAGCATGCCTCACTGCCAAGCAAGTGGTATGGAACGGACCGATGGGCGCGTTCGAGACTGCCCCATTTGATGTGGGCACCATGACCATCGCGCGTGCGGTTGCTGCAGCCACTCGCACCGGCGCCATCACCATCGCGGGAGGCGGCGATACCGCGTCGGCGTTGGATATTGCGCACCTGGCCGACGCGCTCACGCACGTTTCAACCGGCGGTGGTGCCAGCCTGGAAATGCTCGAAGGCAAGCGATTTGAGTCGGTGGATGTCCTTGATCCCGCGTGAGGACCTTGCCGCTACTGCCCCTGTACCTCACCGTCTATAGTGTGCACATCAACGGAGCCCAAACCATGCGCAACGCACTCGTCACCGCCGCCGCTAGTCTTGCTCTCGCACTTTCGTTCGCATCCGGCGCACGCGCGCAGGATGAGAAGAAGCTCGAGGTGGGAGGAACTGCTCCGGAAGGCTTCGCCGATCACTTGGAATTTGTCCAAGGCGACAAGGTAGAGACCTTTAGTAAGGACAAGGTCTACGTGGTGGAATTCTGGGCAACGTGGTGCGGGCCGTGCAAGCGCTCCATTCCGCATCTCACTGAACTGCAGACGGACCTTGGTTCGCGTGGTTTAGAAATCATTGGCGTGAGCGATGAGCCAGTTGACCTTGTCAAGAAGTTCGTCAAGGAGAAGGGTTCTGCCATGGGCTACACCGTGGCCACGCAGAAGAAGGACGACACTTTCATCAAAGACAAGTGGATGAAGGCTGCTGGTCAGAAGGGCATTCCGTGCGCGTTCGTCATCAATCGCTCCGGAAAGATCGTTCACATCGGCAACCCGCTCGATGAGAACTTTGACCGCATCATCAAGCAGACCTTGGCGAATCGCTACGACCCGGAATTGATGTCGCGCGTTGAGCCAACCATCAACGCTGCGCGCAACGCCTCCAAGCGCCGCAACTTCAAGGAGGCGAGCAGCCTGTACGCCAAGGCGATCGCTGAAAATCCGTCCACGATGCTGGAGTACAGCTTTGAATCCTGGCGCATGCTCAACGAACAGGCGGACGACACTGCCGGCGCCAAGGCGCTTCTGACCAGCACCATTGCTGGCATTAAGACCGACAAGTACGCACTCATTGAAGCAGCCAATTACCTGGCGACCGATGCCAATATCAAGAAGCGTGACCTCGACGCCGCGCAAGTGGTGGCTGACACATTGAAGGCACTGCCCGGTACCAAGGATGACCCCGAAGTCTTGGCTGCCATGGCGGCTGTTTCAGCGGGGCGTGGCAATTACGCAGCAGCCGCGGAGATGCAATACGACGCGTGGATGGCGGCCGTTCCGGCTGCGAAGCCCGCGGTCAAGCGCGCTCTTGATTCCTACGAGGCCAAGGCGAAGGATCCGAAGGCAACCGCGAAGTGAGCGTTCTCTCTGTGGACGGATCAAAAGCAGCGAATCCTTACCTGACTGATCGACGGCTCCTCATCGAGCCGTCGATTCTTTCCGCGGACTTCACGCGGCTTGGTGATGACTGTCGCGCCGCAATCGCCGCTGGTGGCGACGCGCTGCATGTTGACATCATGGATGGGCATTTCGTCCCAAACATTTCCTTGGGGCCAGTGATCTGTGCTGCCACGCATCGCGCCGTGCCCGCGGTATTTCTTGATGTCCATCTGATGGTGACGGACCCCGCACGCTGGGTGGATGCATTTGCAGACGCCGGAGCAGGGCACATTCAGTTTCATGTTGAAGTGGTGCCGCGACCAGGGTCGTTGGTGGAACAGATTCGGGCTCGCGGCATGACTGCCGGCATCGTCCTCAATCCGGATACCCCTGCGTCAGCATGCTTTGATGCACTGCCCATGGTCGACACCGCCATGCTGATGAGCGTGCATCCGGGTCGGTCTGGTCAATCATTCATTTCCTCGGTGCTTACCAAGGGTCCAGAGTTACTGGCGCGGATGCGTCCAGAGCAGCGGCTCATGATTGATGGCGGTGTTTCGCCCGCTACTGCGCCTGCCTGTCGTGCGGCGGGCTGCAGCGTCCTGATCAGCGCTACGGCCATCTTTGGCAGCAACGATTACGCGGCTGCAATCACCGCGCTGAGAGGATGACCTGATGCCCGGCACTACGCTTTGGCTCTTTCGTCCTGCAGAAACGGCGTGGGACGCTGAGCAGCGCCTGCGTGGCAGCACGGACTTGCCTGCCATTGAAGAGTCGCTTGCCGAACTTCGACAACGCGTGGCGCGACTGGGCGATGGCCCGGAGTATCTCTATCACCCAGCCGATGAAGCGGCGATCGAAAGTGCGCGCATCGTTGCCAGTCGATTTGCCTGCCAAGTCCGCGCTCATCGCGATCTGGCGGACCCCGACTTTGGCTTACTGGAGGGTTTGAGTCTCTCCGAGTTTGAGCGACGCTTTGAAAGTCGATACGCCGAGTGGGTTGCCTCACCCTTGACGGTGATTCCCCCAGAAGGCGAGCCGCTCGCTGATGCTCGAGCGCGCATTCTTGACGCGTTGGCGGAAATTTTTGATCGCCACCCCGGCAAGCGGATTGGAATTGTGCTTCATGTCACCGCGCTTGGAATTGTGCGCGACGCACTTGCGCGTGGAGATGGATCGCGCCTGTGGGAACGCGTTGAAGGCCGAACGTGGTGCACCCAGTACGTGCTCCCTTCCGACGCCGCGCTGCTTCTCGGCGACTGATGCGCTCGCTACACTGCGTTCTCTTTATAGGAGCTTCGGAGTGCCAGAACCCACGTGGACACAGACCCCAGTTGTCACTAAGAAAGCCGTTCCGGACGGCCTGTGGACGCAATGCCCCGAGTGCGAAGAGACCATCTTCTGTAAGAGCCTTGAAGCCAACCTGATGGTCTGCCCCAAGTGCGATCATCACATGCGCGTTTCCGCGCGCCGACGTATTGAACAACTCCTTGACCCCGGCACCTTCGAAGCGCTCGACGCTGACATGGCGCCACTGGATCCGCTTGGCTTTGTTGATCAAAAGGCGTACATCGACCGCATCAAGGACATGCAGCTCAAGACCGGCGAAAACGATGGCGTGCAGACCGGCACTGGGTTTATCAAGGGTCGCAAGGTGGTGGTTGGAGTCATGGATTTCACGTTCATGGCTGGCTCCATGGGCAGCGTGGTGGGCGAACGCCTGACCCGCGCCATTGAGCACGCAACGGATCACAGTCTTCCGCTGGTCATTGTGTGTTGCTCGGGTGGAGCGCGCATGCAAGAGTCCGGATTCTCTCTGATGCAGATGGCCAAGACCAGCGCTGTGCTCGCTCGGTTTGATGACGCGGGCGGTTTGTACATCGCAGTGCTTGCTGACCCAACCACTGGTGGAGTGACCGCCAGTTACGCCATGTTGGGAGATGTGATCTTTGCTGAACCCAAGGCATTGATCGGATTTGCAGGCCCGCGCGTCATTCAGCAGACCATTCGTCAGGAACTTCCGCCTGGCTTCCAGACCGCTGAATTCCTTCAGAAAGCTGGCTTTCTTGACCGCATTGTGCATCGGTCTGCGTTGCGCACTGAAATCAGCCGCATCATTGACTACTCAGGAAAGTAGTCGTTGAGCTCTCCCGTGATGACGGATGCTTCCGCGCTTCTGCCCATGACCTCGCTGCGTGCGGCGGTGTACGCAGCGTTGTCTTCGGTCATCTTCGGTTGCATGTTTCTACCGATCGGCGACTTGGCGATCGCGGTGCCGTTGGCTGCGGTTCCCTTGGTGTGGATTGTGCGCCGAACGCCAACGCTGACTGCGCCGCGCGCCGCGTTTCCATGGCGGATTGCGTTTGCAGTGGCTGGTGTGTTGTGGGTGAAGTGGTTTGTCTTGCACTTCTGGCTCTTGCAAGTCACCGTGGCCGGCACGCCAGGACTAGCCGCATTTTGCACGCTGCATGAGCTGTTTGCCCTGTTCATATTGGTGTGTTGCGCCCGTGTCTTACCGGTACGAACGCCGTGGGCAGTGCTCCTTCCGTTGGCGTTCGGAGCCGAGGAAGCATTTCGTGCAGCCGTATTCTTTGATGGCTACCCGTGGTTTCGCTGGGGGCATCCACTGATTGAGTTCCCGATGCTCACCCAGGGCGCAGATCTGATCGGCGAAATCTTTTGCTCACTCTTAGTGCTTGCCTGTGCTGGCGCCATGGTGGACGCGCGTGACCGGGCACGTGAGCGCGCGCAGTCCGGCGTACCTGATGATGCAGGCACGCAACTCGATCGCATTCGCCGCGTTGGCGTCTTGAGTGTCACGCCGGGGGCCGTGTTGTTTCTATTGTTCCTTGGGTTTACCTTGTGGTACGGCTCGTGGCGGCTGTGGCAGGCGCCAACGGAGCAGGGGCCTGGGGTACTGCTCATTCAGACCAATCTTCCGACAAGTAACAAAGTTGGATGGGCCGCCCGCGATCAAGTGCGCGATATTCCTGCGTTCGCTGAACTCACCCTGCGCGCCGCGCTTGATTGCACTGAACACGCACAACCAATCTCGCTGGTGGTTTGGCCGGAGACCATGCTTGCCGGCTACGGACTTGAACCAGACACCATCGCTTTACAAGAAGCGAACGGATGGTTTCCTGGCGATCGATTCCAGAAGATTGCCTCGGCGATCAGTGAACGGGTTGGGGTGCCGCTCCTTGTCGGTAGCCCGGTGTTCATCGGCCTTCGAGCGGAGGGCGATCGATTTGCATGGGACAAGCAGTTCAATAGCGCGTATTTGGTGAACAAGAATCCGCCACCATATCCCCGCTACGACAAGGTCTTTCTAGCGCCCTTCGGCGAGACCATGCCGTACATCTCCAATTGGGATTGGCTGGAGCGCTCACTGTTGGCGATCGGTGCTGCCGGGATGACCTTTGACCTTGACCGCGGCGGGGAACCGGTGCGCTTTGAGATTCCTTGGAACGGACGCACGGTGCGGATTGCGCCCGCCATCTGCTTTGAAGACGCCATGAGTTGGGTGACGCGCGACTTGGTGTATCCAGCCCAAGGCGGGCGCGCGCGGGCTGCTGACCTCTTGGTGAACATCAGTAATGATGGTTGGTTCGGCTGGTATGACCTGGGCCGCACCCAGCACCTGCAATTGGCACGATTCCGCTGCATTGAGACGCGCACGCCCATGGTTCGCTCCGCCAATACGGGCTTGTGTGCGGCCGTTGATTCGTCCGGCCGGATGGTGGCATCGCCGCCACCGCCGCGCACCAGTACCTGGTTGTACGCCTCGCCACCACTTGATGAACGAACCGCACCCTTTGCGGGCGTTGGCGAAGTAGCATCGATCGCACTCATGCTGACCTGCACCGTCATCGTTGCTCTCCGGTTCGCTCGCAGGCATTCCGTGGTCGCCGCTACGGCGAACGTTGCCACGGTGTTGCCAGTCATGATGGTGATGTCCATCATGGTTGGTGGCTGCGACAGCACGACGCCGACAACCGCTGATCAACCGTGGTCGAGTCGATCACAGAGCATTGAACAAACCGGCACCGCCAAACTTTCCGACGAGGGCCGCTCCGCTGAACAGGCGCTTCCGGTGGAGTCAAGCGGTAATGCACGCCTTGCTGCGGTCACGCTCCTCCGCCAGGCCACCACATCGCAAGTGCCTATCTATCGCGCGAATGGTTGCGAAGCGCTCGTCTCATCACCGACTGATCTGCGCGCCGTTGTTGTGCCGCTTCTATCCGACCCAAACCGCGGCGTGCGATTCGTTGCAGCCATGGGCGTGGGGCGCGCGAATCTCACCGACCTTGCCGATCAGTTGCAGCCACTGCTTGTTGACGAGAGTCCGTCGGTGCGAGCGGCCGCCATCTGCGCGCTCACCAAGCTTGGTCGACCGGTGGACCCGAGCCCGCTTGGAGCGATGGTTGTTTCGGATGACCCGGAGATTCGTTCCAACGCATTCTTGGTACTTGGTGAGCTTGGTAATAAGTCCGCAGTGGCGATGATCCGTGCCTCGCTGGGCAAGGGCATGCAGCAGGTCAACCCGGCGCGTATCCGTATTGTTGAACTCCAGGCAGCCGAGGCCCTGGTCCGTTTGGGCGAGCCCGATGGCATTGAACCGATCCGAGCCGCGCTGTACGCGCCGAGCGAGCAGGCTGAATTCACGGCCCTGGCGGCTCAGCAGGTTGCCCGTCTGAAGGACGAGGGATCCCGCCCGATCCTGATGCGGCTGATCGACGGTACCGGCATTTCGGCCCGTCCCACCGAAATTCGGATCGTGTGCGCCTCTGCATTGGCTCAAATTAGCGTCCAAGATGCGTCTGCCGTGACCCGGTTCGCCCGGACCCTGGTCAAGGATCGGGAAGCGGCGGTTCGTGCCGAAGCAGCCTTGGCCCTCGGTTATGCGTCAGGACCGATGGCGGTGTCTGAATTGGAGCCCATGCTCTTTGACCCGAGCCCATCGGTTCAGTTGGCGGCAGCTTTGGCAATTGTTGTTGCAACCGCACCCCATTGACAGCGCGTATATATTTCAGGTACTACTGATAACAGTCTGTCGGAGCGTTCCCAAACAGTTGCCCCGTTCCAGACCCGTCTGATTGCTCTGAACAACACATGAATGAACCTCGCGCTCGGCATGTTGCCGACCGCCGGGTTTCTTGAGGCACCCGCACCGTGCACATCCTCACCAAGATCCTCGTCGTCCTCGTCGCTCTGTTGGTTGTTGCACTCGTGCCACTTGCGGCCGTTTCATCAACGAATCAGTTCGTGTTCAAGCAACAGGCCACTGATGCTCAAGCCAACCTGAAGAAGCAAGAGGCGGAGCTCGCCGTTGCCAGCGACGCATACAACGCTAGCGTTGCCGCATTGCAGTCGAAGGTTGCCACGCTCGAGTCACAGATCCGCGCCGCCACCATGGAGCGTGATAAGGAAACCCAGATGCGCGCTGACAAGGAGCGCGATCTTGAGCGTTCACGCATCGACCTTGCTGAACTCAAGGGTCAAGTTGGCGCGTTCAGTGCCAACGACACACTGCAGACCAAGTTGATTGACGCCATGCGCCAGGACATTGAAGGTGCTCGCACCCAATACCTCGCCGCTGAGAAGGCTCGCGTTGAAATGCAGGACTCGCTTGCACGCATGCAGGGCGATCTTGATAGCGAGACCGCAGCGAAGCGCCAGTTGCAGGAACAACTTCAGAAGGTCAGTGAAGACAAGGAACGCGCCATGGCTGATGTGCAGCGCTACGCGGCCCTGCACGGGTCGGTGGCTCCTCGAGCCGGCGCGACCGCTGATCCCGCACTCCCGCTCGTTGCTGACCGTTCGCTCAGTGCCACGCTCATTGACGTGAAGCGCGAGCCTGATGCCACCTTGGCTGAAATCAACGCGGGCAGCCGCGACGGCATCAAGGAAGGCTGGGTCATGACCATCGCTGACGGCGCTAATTTCATCGGCAACCTGCGGATCGTGCAGGTTGATGTGAACCGCGCCGTGGGCATCGTTGAACTTGAAGACGCCACCACCCGTGGCGAAGTGAAGTCCGGTCAGCGCGCCATCGCCCGCAAGGGTGAATAAGCCCGCTATTGTCCAAAGGCCCGCTATTGTCCAAAGGCCCGCAAGGGTGAGTCATTTGTCCTGAGCACTTCCATGAAATCCGCAGCCACCGCCACTCCCCCAACCAATGCCGTCAAGCGCGCCAAGCCGCAGCTGAATGTCTACACAGGCCTTCTGGTGGTTGCCGTCCTGATGGCGATGTTTGGATCCGCCGTTGTCGCCATGATGAACATGGATGTCAGCGGTCAGGGTCCGTTTGACATGGTCAACGCTCGCTGACCTGCTGATTCGCTCGCCGAGGCGCTCTTGCGCCAACGCGTTGACCTGCTGATTCGCTTCCAACTCGCTGACTCGCGAACCCGCTGACTCGCTTATCCAATGGGTTTGCTATCCTGCGCGGGTCGGGCCGCTCAGCGGCTCCCGTTGCGGCGGAGTCCGCGATGGATGCATTGCTTCAGGAAGGAGCACCACTTTGGCTCTCGAGATCGATTGGCTTTCACGCCTCTTTAGCGTTGATATGGGGATTGACCTTGGCACGTGCAACACCTTGGTGTGCGTGCGAGGCGAAGGCATCGTATTGAACGAACCATCCGTGGTGGCTGTCCGCAAGGGCACCAACATCGTTCTGAATAATGGCGAGGCCGTCGGCTTTGCAGCGAAGGACATGCTTGGCAAGACGCCGGGCTCCATCAGCGCGGTTCGCCCGTTGAAGGATGGAGTCATTAGCGACTTCGCAGTCACTGAAGCGATGCTTGGCTACTTCATCAAGAAGGTCAACGGCAAGAGCACTCGCATCTTTGGACCACGCGTCGTCATTGCTATTCCTTCGGGCATCACCAGCGTTGAGAAGCAGGCCGTCTATGAGAGCGCCGAGCGTGCCGGTGCGCGCCGCGTGTATCTGGTGCACGAGCCGATGGCTGCAGCGATTGGTGCAGGTCTCCCGGTTGCTGAACCAACGGCAAGCATGATCGTTGATATTGGTGGCGGTACCAGTGAAATTGCCATCATTTCCTTGGCGGCCATTGCTGAATGCGAGAGCCTGCGCGTTGCTGGTGATGACTTTGATGAAGCCATTGCCAATCACATGAAGCGCGTGCACGGACTGCTGATTGGTGAGCAGACCGCAGAGCGCATCAAGATTGAAATTGGTTCCGCTGCGCCGACCGGCCCGGAAATGAAGATGGATGTGCGTGGTCGTGATATGAAGTCTGGCTTGCCACGCAAGATTGAGGTCACCAGCCAAGAGATTCGCGAGGCACTCTCCGAGCCCGTTGGTCTGATCGCAGAAGCGGTCGTCCGCGTACTGGAGAAGGCAAAGCCAGAATTGGCGGCTGACTTGGTTGACAACGGAATCACGATCGCTGGCGGTGGTGCGCTGTTGCGCGGCATCGACAAGGTCTTCCATCAGGCCACTGGTCTGGATGTGAAGATTGCCGACGAGCCGCTTTCATGCGTGGCTCGTGGTACCAGCAATTACCTTGAGAACCTTGACTTGTTCAAGGACACGCTTGAGTCTGACGCCGATTCCGTCTGAGTGGACCTCGCATGCCGTTTGTCTCCAGTCGTCGAATCCTTGTGATCGCGCTCGGTGGAGCTGCGCTGCTTTCAGCGCTGCCACAGTCGTTTCAAACACCCTGGTCGGGGACCCTGGCTGGGGTGTTGTGGGCGCCGCTGGTGCCGGGGGCATCGGTACTGGCGTGGGCGCGTGACTGGGTTCGCGCACCCGCGGAGCCGTATCAGGGACTGCCGGAGGAGTTGCGTGCTGCGCGGGAGGGCCGCGACCAACTGCAGGGCGAATTGGACGCGACGCAGATGAGGGTGGAGGAATTGGAACGTGAATTGGGTGAACTCTCTGGATATCGCCCCGCGGACCGTGCTGGCTGGCAACCACGCTTAGCCACGGTGATCGAACGTGGAGCAGGTCGGCCTGCCGGGCTCTTAGGGATTGATGTTGGCACCGCCCAAGGAATTGGCGAGGGTGACCCAGTAGTGGTTGGTGGAAATCAAATCATCGGCATGATTGCCGCGGGTGGGGCGGAGAACCGTTCCTGGGTGATTCCGCTGGACGACCGCCGGTGTGGTCGCATTGATGCGATCGTTCTCACTGGGGCTGCAGAGGGCGCGTCTGCAGCCTCTGAAGGCACCGGCGCGGCGGGGAAGAAGGCGGATAAAGGTAGCAAGGCGGACAAGGCTCGCAACGGCGGCGGTGCCTCCGTCCTGGTCCAGTTGGTGCCGCAGGGCAACCGAAGGCTGATCGGCGAATTGGAGTCGCCGGCGAACGTGAAAAAGGGCGATTCCGTGCTACTCAGTGATGCGGGATGGCGTCCAGCTGCGCTGGGCATGCAGATCGGCGTGGTGGAGTCGGTGGGCGCGCTTGATGCCAACCCACTCCGGCGGCGCATTACCGTGCGGATGGAATCCGACCCACTGCGCGTCCCGCGCGTGGTAGTGAAAGTGCGGGTGCCGGGGCAGGGCCAAGCCGCGCGCGGTACAGGAGCTGCCAAGTGAGGTGGTGGGTCTTCATTCCGGTGCTGGCGTTGGTGCTCACCATGGATGCCGCATTCATGCCGGCGTGTGCCATCGGCGGGCATGTTCCGCAACTCTGGCCGCTGCTCTTGGCGTTCGTTGCGCTGTACGCCTCGCGCGGCTCGGCGCTGTGGGCCGCCATGATGGTGGGTGTTTGGCTTGACGCCATGCATCCAGCGCTCGATATGGGTGGCGATACCCCGCGCGCCGTCACGGTCTTTGGCCCGCATATCTTGGCGTGCGCAGCGGGTGCTTGGTGCGTCCTGGAGACCCGCACGTGGCTCTATCGCCGCAATGTGCTCACCGTGGCGTTCTCAACGTTCAATTGCGCGCTGTTGGCGTCGCTGGCCTATGTTGCCATCGCGGGGATTCGTAGTGCGTATGCAGACTCGTCACCACTGTGGGGCGACGGCAGTGGCGGGGCCGCGGTTGGTTCCGACATGGTTGACGCGCTGTACTCGGCGGTCATTGCCATCCTGCCGGCCTGGGGCTTGCAGTCCTCGCTGACGGTGTGGGGATTTGCCACCGCGGGACCCCGGTTTGCAGGCGGCAACCGGATGAACCGCGGCAACGACTAACCCCGCGCTAGGCTTCCACCAATGGAACAAGTTTCGGCGATCCTCCTCTTTGACGACGGCCGTGGCGACCTCGGTCCGCTCTCTGACCTGCGTGCTTCCTTCGAGCAGCGCACTGGTGGCCGAACCCTGCTTGAGGCAGCGGTGGCACTGCGTTCGCACCCAGTGCGCGTGGCAACCGCACCGCGCTACACGGCACTGGTGACTGAACGGCTTGGTGCGGAATTCACTGCGCCGGTTGCGGCCGCCATCTGTGTGAACGGTCGACTGCACGCGCGCATGGACCCAGCACTGCGCGAGCGGTTCGATGCCTTGCATGTGGGCAGTGCGATGGTGAGCCCGGATGGATCAGTAGTTGCCGCGCGCCTGGCTGGCGTAGCGTTGCAAGCATTTATTACCAGCGTTGTCGCCGGAACGCCGTCATTGACGCCCGATGTAACGGTTGTGCCCACAGACATTCCATTATGGTCGCGCCCGTGGCATCTCCTGGAGGCATCGCGGTTTGGCGCCATCATTGCTGCAGACATCGAAGCCGTCGCGGCAGCATGGGAAGCACATGAACGCGGCGTTGTGCCAGCGCACGCCACACAGGTGGGCACGGAGCAATGCCACATCCACGCCACGGCGCGCCTTGGTGTGGGCGTAGTGCTTGACACAACCAACGGTGCAATCTTGGTGGACCGCGATGCTGAAGTGCGGCACGGAAGCATCGTCACCGGACCGGCGTTCATTGGTGCCAAGACCATCGTGTCCGACCGTTCGGTATTGAAGGCGCGCACCGCACTTGGACCGCAGTGTCGTGCGGCGGGAGAAATTGGCTCGGTGATCTTCCAAGGTTGCACCAACAAGGCGCATGACGGCCACCTTGGCGACGCGCTGCTGGGCGAATGGGTCAATTTGGGCGCCGGAACACTTAATTCCAATCTGCTGAACACCTATGCCGATGTGGCCATGCGCTTGCGCGCGTCGGGGCCGTTGGAGCGCACCGGTCGGCAGTTCATGGGCTGCATCATTGGCGATCACGTCAAACTTGCCATTGGCACGCGCATCATGACCGGCGCATGCATCGGTACGGGAGTCATGTGGGCGGCAGGCGCAGCAGTGATTGGCGCGGTGGAACCGTTCGCGTGGGTCACCGATGATGGTGAGCGCCGATTCCGACTCGACAAGTTCATGGAGATTGCCACCACGGTGATGGCGCGCCGCGGTCGAAGTCCACTTGTTGCTGAGTCTGCAACGCTCGCCGCCATCCACGCTGCAAGTCCGGGCTGAACGGACCACCACACTATCCATGGCCACCCTCTACCTGATCGACGGCCACGCGCAATTCTTTCGCGCTTACCACGCCATTCGACCGGGGATGCGCAGCCCGGTCACGGATGAACCAACGCACATGACGTTTGGTTTCATGGGGATGCTCTTGAAGTTGTTGCGTCAGGATCGGCCGGAGTACCTCGCGGTGGTCATTGACGCAGCGGGTGATCGGGGCACCTTTCGTTCGCAGATTTATCCGGAATACAAGGCAAATCGAAAGCCTGCGCCGGAGGATCTGCACCAGCAGGTGGAGCGGTGCGTTGCGCTGTTGAAGCAGATGTCGGTGCCGGTGCTGGCGGTTGCTGAAGTGGAGGCGGATGACACCATCGCCACGGTGGTGCGCCGCATGCGCCGTGAGCAGCCGGATCTTGAAATCAAGATTGTCAGTCGTGATAAAGATCTTGGACAGCTTGTTGATGAGCGCACGCATCTCTTTGATCCGCAGTCAGACAAGACGCTTGGTGTAGAGGAGCTCTTTGATTCGAAGGGTGTTCGGCCTGACCAAGTGGTTGACATGCTGGCGCTCATGGGCGACCCGGTCGACAATGTTCCGGGCGTGCGTGGGATTGGAATCAAGACGGCCGCCAAACTGATTACTGAGTTTGGATCGCTCGACGCGCTGCTTGCCAATCTTGACAAAGTAAAGGGCAAGACTGGCGAGGCGATTGCAGCGCAGCGCGGCATCTTGCCGCTCTCCAAGTCATTGGTGGTGTTGAAGGACGATGTGGTTGTTGATTTCACGCTGGAATCCGCGCGGGTTGATCCGGGTCGTGCGGATGCAGGTGCGCTCCTTGATGCGATCCATCAGTTGGGTTTCAATCGCATCGCGCAGGAATTGCGCGGGTGGTTGGGGGCGCATGCGCCCAAAGTTGGAAGTGGGGTTGGAAGTGGGGGTGGGGGCACACCGGCGGCGGCACCCGTGGTGCGGGCGGCCCCAGCAGAAGATTTCGGGTTGTTCAATCCGCCGCCGGAGGACGTCTTCACGGCGCCGGCATTGGATGGATTGGCGATGCAGGCCAGTGCTCGCGGTGACTACCGCACGCTGCGCACGGTGGCGGAGCTTGATGCATTCGTGGCGTCGGCGCGTCAGGCGTGTCTGCCGAAGAGTGCGGGAGCGCCCGGGGCGTTGCTTGCGTTCGATACTGAAACAACGTCACTCAATCCGGTGTCGACGCACCTGTGCGGCATCAGTATGGCGTTCGAGTCTGGCAAGGCGGTCTACATACCGATCCGCTCGCCGGAGCCAGAGACGCACCTTGATGAGGCGGCGGTTCTGGCGCGGGTTGGACCGCTCCTCACGGATGCGACCATTCGAAAGACCGCCCACAACGCCAAGTTTGACATCATTGCACTGCGTGCTGCCGGCGTTCGCGTTGCTGGCCTGGCGGGTGACAGCATGGTGGCGAGTTATGTGGTGGACGCCACGCGCAGCACGCACAAGATGGATGCGTTGTCCGAGGCAATTCTTGAACATCGCTGCATTCCCATCACTGACCTGATTGGAAGTGGGCGTCATCAGCGCCGCTTTGATGAGGCGCCCTTGTCGATTGCCGGTCCATACGCCGCCGAAGATTCGGATGTTGCGCTGCGCCTTGCCATCGCGCTTGAGGCGCAGGTGGATGCCATGGGTCTTGGTGAGTTGTATCGCACTACTGAGGTGCCGCTGGTCGAAGTGCTTGCCGAGTTGGAATGGAATGGAATCAAGGTTGACCCCGATGAATTGGAGCGGCAGCGTCGCGGACTTGAGGTACGCATCGGTGCACTGCGGGAGCGCATTGAGCAGTCAGCGCCGCGGCCGTTCAATATTGATTCGCCCAAGCAACTTGCGGAAATCTTGTTCAATGGACCAGATGAGTCGCCATCGGGCCTTGGGCTGAAAGTGGTGAAGCGGACCAAGACGGGCGCATCAACGGATGTGGAGGTCTTGGAGAAATTGACGCTCGATCCAACGGTGGAGACGCTGCTGCCTGCGCAGATACTTGAGTATCGACAATTGACAAAGTTGGTGGGCACCTACTTGGTGGCGTTGCGCGAGGCGATTGATCCGAAGACGGGGCGCATTCACGCCAGCTTCCACCAGACGGTGACGGCTACCGGGCGCCTGAGTTCCAGCGACCCGAATCTGCAGAACATTCCCATTCGCAGCGATGTTGGGCGCGCCATTCGTCGGGCGTTTGTTGCGGCGCCGGGCCATGTGTTGCTTTCCCTGGACTATTCGCAGATTGAGTTGCGCGTCTTGGCGCATCTATCGCAGGATCCGAGTCTGATTGCAGCGTTTGAGGCGGGCACCGACATTCATCGCGCGGTCGCTGCAGAGGTGTACGGCGCGGCCCTGAGTGATGTCACTGACGAACAGCGCAGTGCTGCCAAGATGGTGAACTTTGGCATCGTGTACGGCATTACCGCGTGGGGTCTCGCGCGTCGATTGGGTGCTGGCACATCAAACGAACGCGCGCGGCAGATCATTGATGATTACAAGCGCCGCTTTGCCGGGATCGATGCGTTCTTGCAGCGTTGTGTGCAGGAGGCGCAGGAGCATGGCTTTGTGGCCACCATCTTGGGTCGTCGGCGACCGGTCCCGCAGATTCTGAGTCGTAACGGCGCGGAGCGGGCGTTGGGCGAGCGCATTGCCATCAACACCGTGGTGCAGGGCAGCGCGGCTGATCTGATTAAGTGCGCCATGTTGCGGATTCACCGCGAACTGCCAACGCGTGTTCCCAGTGCCCGGATGCTGCTCCAGATTCACGATGAACTTGTCTTTGAAGTTCCAGAGTGTGATCGCGTTGCATTGGAGGCGGCTGCCCGAGAGGCGATGGAGGGTGCCATGCAATTGCGCGTGCCGCTGGTGGTGAGTTCGTCTTACGGCACCAACTGGGCGGAAGATTGATACCGTGCGGGCGTGCGTGCGTGGTTGCAAAGAGGGGACTTCAAACGCCCACTCCAATCTGCGGCGTCGGTGAAATCGGGCTGCATTTCTTGGTGCAAAGTGCGCTGCAGTCACTGGTGGTTATTGCGCGTTGACGGTCTTGCATCCCTGCCGGAACTCGCTATCATTTCCCCTCCGGCACCCGCTTTCGAGCGGTTGTCGGCCCCGAAGGGGTGGTAGCTCAATTGGTTAGAGTTCCGGCTTGTCACGCCGGTGGTTGCGGGTTCGAGTCCCGTCCGCCTCGCTTCAAACGATCAAGGCCTCGTCCTCACGGACGGGGCCTTCTTCGTTTCGCAGTGCGGCTTCGTCGTTTGGCAGTGCGGCTTCGTCGTTTCGCAGTGCGGCTTGGTTGATTTGCAGTGCGTCCTCGTCCATGGGCGGTGCGTGGGATCGCGGTGGGGCGCGCTCGGGCGGGGACGGCGGGGTTCCTCGGCCGTTCCCCTCGGCGCTACGCTCTCCATGTGCCAGTTCGCCGCAATGATGACGAGGGTCCATCCGAGGATGACATCGAACGCTTCGGCGATGATTCGCCGGTGGCCGACGCTCGCTGCCCGGATTGCGGAGCATCCGTGTGGAGCGAGGCGGACGTGTGTCCCAAGTGCTTTTCGTACCTCGCTGGATCAGCCCCGGCTGCACCACGGGGCGGCATGTTCGCCAAGCACTGGAAGGCGATCATTATTTGGGCGCTGATCATCGCCACCTTGACGCTCGCGGGGATTCCCGTGCTACAAGCGTTGTTGCGGCCGTAAAGCAGGCAAATGGGCCTCACCGCCACGCGCGTGCATATGAGCACCCCGGCAGTCGAAACACCCCACCAAACGAAACACCCCGCCATTCAGACGGGGTGTTTCAGGTGCCTCGGCAAGGATTTGAACCTTGGACCCGCTGATTAAGAGTCAGCTGCTCTACCAACTGAGCTACCGAGGCTGGTGAAGCGGAGGATTATAACCAAATCCAGGGTCAAGGGTGCGCGCGTTGGTCAGGCAGTGGCTCCGTGGCACGACTTGTACTTCTTACCGCTGCCGCAGGGGCAGGGTTCGTTGCGACCAACCACCTTCATGGCCTTGTCGGACAGCTCCTTTTTCACCGGCTCGCCGATGACTCCAGCCATTTCCGCCTGCTCAATTTGCGCCCGCTGCTCAGCCGTTGGGCCTGGTTCAGCGTCGGTCATTAGGCCAGCATTCTGTGCTGGTCGAGCCTGAGGAGCGAGGCGTCCCTTGAGCAGAATGTCGCTGGCGCGTTCGCGGATCGACTCTTCCATCTCGTTGAAGGTTTCCGCCGCACCCTTCTTAAACTCGATGCGCGGATCCTTCTGGGCGATGCCCCGGAACCCGATCGAGTCGCGCAGCTGATCCATGGAATGCAGGTTGTTCTTCCATGCATCGTCATAGATCTGTAGAAGTACCCAACGCTCAAATTGCTCCAGTTCCTGGCGCATGAAACTGCGCAAGCGCGCGCGAACATAGATCTGCGGATCTTCAGTGCACTGCTCGCGATCAAACTCGCCAAGGTGCACCATGCACTCTTTCTCAAACCAGTTTGCGATCGACTCGGTATCTGATCCCCCAGCAAGGCATGCCTGCGCGCGTCGCTCGATCACGGTTTCATCCACCTTGCGGGCTTCGTCAAGCAGGAGCTTGGCAAGGTCGGCTGGCTGCTGCGATGGCAGCGTCTCCGGTGTCCATTCGACGCCGTAGCGCGCACGAGCCCACGCACAGAAGTCAGTCAAGGCAGCGCCAGCCTGGTCCTTGCCATTCTCTGGATCTTGCTGTGACTGCTGCAACCGTGTGGAGGTTGACTCGATCGCAAACTCGATCGGGTAGCGCACTTCGCGCTCTTGGAAGAAGGTGCGGGCACGCTCAGCCAGTTTCTCGCCGGCTTCTTCAGGGGTGCGGCACTCCTTGAAGACGGTGGGGTCCAGTTGGATTCCGAACTTGTTGTTGGCCCACTGCGCCAGCGCCGCGGCGCCGTAGTTGGGGACCAAGAACGCGTCGACTGCGGAGTTGTCGATCGCGCGGAACTTGGCTGAAGCCGCAGCCTCAATCAAGCGCTTGACGGGTTCGGCATCTTCAGCAAGCACCAAGTCGCGCGGCAATTCCGCGCCGAAGTTGGTGCGAGCCCAGTCCTGCAGTTCTTCAACGTTCCACTCGGAGCTGTCCGTGTCGGACGCCATGTATTCACCGACGGTGTTACCGATGGTGACGGTGGCTTCCTCCAGCGTCTCGATGTCGATGACCTTGCGAACCTTGTCGCGATCCTTGCCAGCGAAACGATCGGCGTCGATACTGACATTGTAGTGCTCACGCACCCACTCAGCGATCTCCTTGGCAACGTAATCGGGCCCCAAGTGGCGGCGCGCAGAATCCATGGCGGATTCTTCGATGTACTGCAAGGCAATCGTGCGAACGCCGCGGTGCTCAAGCACCGGTTGACGCAAGCCGTAGAACTTCCTGCGCTGGTATTCCATCGGCTCGTCGTACTCAAGGATGGTCTTGCGCATCTGGAAGTTGCGCTCTTCAACCTTGCGCTGCGCCTTCTCAACGGCGCGCGTGAGCATGGGCGCCTCGATGGCATCGCCTTCCTTCATGCCGAGCTTGGAAAGCAATCCGAGGGTTGCTTTACCGGCGAACATCTTCATCAGTTCGTCATCAAGTGCAAGGAAGAATCGGCTGGAGCCTTGATCGCCTTGGCGGCCGGCGCGACCGCGCAACTGGTTGTCGATGCGACGGCTTTCGTGGCGCTCGGTGCCGATGATGTGCAGTCCACCCATGTCTTCCACCGCTGCAAAGAAGCGCAGGCGGTGCAACATGAAGTTGCCGAGGGAGTCAAGGTTGTCCTCCAAATCTTGGGCGTTGGCGGTGGCTACCTTGTTCTCTGCGACGCCTGGCACTGATTCAAGCACCCAGTGCCGCAGCAATGCGAGGCGAACGTCTTCGTCAGACATGCCTTCCAGTTCGGCAGCAGAAATCGGACGACCCTCGCGGCGCAACATGCGCTTGGCCATGTGGCGATGCATGGCAGTCAGGACGCGTTCTTCGCTCCATTCGGCAGTCACTTCCTTGGGGCAGAGATCGCGGCGCTTCCAGTGTTCAATCAGGAGGGCGGGCTCGCTCTTACCAAGTTTGATGTCGGTACCGCGACCGGCCATGTTGGTGGCGATCATCACTGCGCCAAGTTTGCCAGCGCCTGCCACGATTTCTGCTTCGCGCTCATGCTGCTTGGCGTTGAGCACTTCGTGGTGAATGCCATACTTCTTCTTGAGTTCGCGGCTGAGGAACTCGCTCTTCTCAACGCTGGTGGTGCCAACCAGCACCGGACGGCCGGCGTCATGGAAGCGCTTGATTTCATCAACAATCGAGCTCCACTTGTCCTTCTGGCTTAGGAACACCAAGTCATTGCGATCGCCACGGACTACGGGCTTGTTGGTGGGGATACTGACCACGCCAAGCTTGTAGATCTCATAGAACTCAGTGGCTTCGGTGTCGGCGGTACCAGTCATTCCCGCGAGGCGCTTGTACAGCTTGAAGAAGTTCTGGATGGTGATGGTGGCCATCGTCTGCGTCTCTTCCTTGATCGGGACGCCTTCCTTTGCTTCCACTGCTTGATGCAGTCCATCCGACCACTGCCGACCAACCATCTTGCGACCCGTGTTTTGGTCGACAATGACAATGGTCTGCTGGCCTTGATCATCAGGGGCAACCACGTAATCGCGGTCGCGCTGATAGACGGTGTGTCCGCGCACGGCTTGTTCAAGAAGGTGGGGCATATCCACGTTCTCGCCCACGTAGAAGCTGCCGATCTTGGCTTCGCGCTGTGCTTCGGCAATGCCTTCGTTGGTCAGTGTGGCGCGTTTCTTGTCGAGCTCCACTTCGTAGTACTGGACACTCTTGTCGCGGACCTTCTCAAGTTCGCGGAGTTCGGACTGAGCGGCCTTCAGGTTGTCGCGCAGGGCGGGCTTCGCGTTGCTGTCGCGTGTGTTGCGAATTTCGCCTTCGATGTTCGCTGCCTTTGCCTGCGCAACCTTCACTTGCTCGTCAGTGGTTTCCCACGGGGCTTGCTTGCTGACGAGGTGCTTGGCAAGGCGGTCTGCCATTTCATAGCGGGGCTTGATGGCGTGTGCCATGCCACTGATGATGAGCGGCGTGCGTGCTTCGTCAATCAGAATGGAATCGACTTCATCGACGATCGCAAACTGACGGCGACGCTGCACCTGGTCTTCCGGGCGCGTCTTCATGTTGTCGCGGAGGTAATCGAAGCCAAACTCGGCGGTGGTTCCGTAGACCACGTCGCAGGAGTACGCCTCGCGCTTACCTTCGTGGCTTTGCATGTGCATGGGATGGATGGCTCCAACCGCCAGACCAAGCGCACGGAAGAATGGGAACGTCCAGTCGCGGTCGCGCTGCACCAAGTAGTCATTCACGGTGACGACGTGCACTTGCATCTTCTCAAGGCTCGCCAAGTAGCAGGCAAGCGGGCCGACGATGGTCTTACCTTCGCCGGTCTTCATTTCGGCGATCTGACCTTCGCTCAGAACGACGCCGCCGATGATCTGCACATCGAACGGACGCGCGCGGAAGGGAGGGCGGCTTTCTGGGTACAGCTCGCGCACGGCCTGGTAGAGGGCAGGGTCAAGGTCAACGAACATCCAGCTTGGCGTCGGCTCAGTGCAGCCGCGGAACGCGCCGGTTGGTTCGGCGGCGGGGGTGGCGGCGATGCGGGCGCGGGCATCTTCATAGAGCGCGCGTGCGGCGGCGGGCAGGCGCTCCGGGTCGAAGCGCTGATCTTCTGGCAGAGCCGGGTTGAAGATGTTGCGAATGCCGACGGAGCGGTCCATGGCTTCGCGCGCAACGGCGAAGATTTCTGGGCGCAGGTCGAAGGGCTTCTCGCCTTTGGTAATGCGCGCACGGAACTCATCGGTCATCGCCATGAGTTGCGGATCGGTGAGGGCGCGCATGCGGTCCTCTTGGCGATTCACTAGTTCCACCTGCTTGAGGTACCGCTTCACCATGCGCTGGTTCTGCGTACCTAATGTGCTGCGGACGATCCAATCGAGAACGGGGATACCTTTGAAGAGCTGGCTACTTGACATGATGGTGTTCCTATCGGCGCGATGGCTCGCGCGGGTGAGCGGACGTGTCGGGTCGCCATGCGAAGAACGCAGAGCGGCGCGACGTGTATTGATTGGGAAGAGGCGTCGAACCAGCACGCGCTGGTTCAGAAGCCGATGAGCGCGATGGCGCTATCGGCAGGCTGCATCACGCCTGAGCGGGCGGAGGCAGCGCGGTGTGCTGGAGCATCACCGTGGAGCGCAGCGAGAGCTGTGCGCGGGAGCAGTGGGTGGCATCGCGTGGCTCGGGTGCCACGCTGCCGGGGGTGATCGAGTGTGCGGCCGAAGCCGGGGCAGCGGCCGCACACTCTGTCAGAAATGCGATGCGCGAGCCGGGGGTGGCGGAGAAGCCATTGCCGGGCGCGCTGGCCAGTACGGCGATGGTCAGCAGCAGTGCGGCGAGCGTTGCGATCGCCGAAGCCACGCCGCGGGTGGCGTTTCCTTGGTCAGCGCCGCGCTGGCACGCGCTGAAATCAGCGTGGGAGGCGGTGAGGGTTCGCAAAGTTTGCTGGGCGGTGTGAGGCAAGCATGTCAAGTATGCGCGGGGTTGGCCTCTGAGGCAAGTCATGATGTTGGCATAAGTGCTCAGAAATCACCTCAGGGCGGGTTCGCGAGACTGATATTCGCTGATCCCGCCCTGAAAGAAGTAGCCCCGCTCGGATTCGAACCGAGGTCTTATCGATTATGAGTCGACGGCTCTGGGCCGCTGAGCTACGGGGCCGCGAATAACAGGGTGTTGTACCTCATTGTTTCCAGGGGTACCTGATTGTACTTAGTTGCCAATCTCATAGGCACTTACAGACGCGGTGCGGCGACCGCGATGCGACGGCTTCACGCCGAACGTTTCGTTCACGCGTGATGCTCGCGACGGCTTCGGTGGTATTCGAGATAGGCGCGATCGATCGGGTATGCGCCGGGATTGAGTAGCGGCGTTCCTAACGGCAGCGCCACACGTCCGACCGCGCTTGGCGGCTATCGAAGTGTTGGCCTATGTCAATGCCGTTGATTTCACCGGGTTCCGTGCGTTAGCCCTTACGGTTTGAGCTTGAGGTCAGTGGTGGGCAGGGTTACGGTGCTGTCCGCGGCGGTACTGGCGGTGATGCGCGAGTTGCCGTCCTTGTCGAACCACGTCATGCCGGCATTACCGTTGGCGAAGGTACCGGCACTAATGCGCAAGTTCATGTCCTTGTCGAACCACGTCATGCCGCCATTACCGTCGGCCGCGATGGTAACGCCGATGCGTGGCTTCCCGTCATTACCGAACAACGAGATGCCGCCATTGCCGTCGGCCGAGGTGGAAGCGCCGATACGTGGCATCCCGTCCTTGTCGGCAAACGCTAGGCTGGCACTGTCGTCGGCCGCGATGGTAGCGCCGATGCGTGGCTTCCCGTCCTTGCCGAGCCACGCCATGGCGGACGCACCGTCGGCCGAGGTGGTAGCGGTGATGCGCGCCGTCCCGTTGTCATCGATTACATTCCACGTCTTACAATTCACGGTGTCAAAAGTCGCATTGACGCCAGCCAAGCGCATGTACGACACGCAGAGCGCCACTACCGCTATAAAAACGGTTACAAAATTGAGACCGCGTTGACGCTGAAGGGTTGAACGCAGGCCGGCGAGTTGTTCGTCGATTGTTTTTTCCATGCAGGTAGGCTATCGGTAAAGGCTTCGGGGGGTAGTCCTTTCGAAACCTTCCCGTTCCTAGCTTGTTTCTTGCCATCTCGCGTATGGCGCTGAGTTACGGGGCCGCGGCGCGGCGATTGTAGCCCCACGGTTGGCACGCACCCTACGATGTCGGAATGCCCACGACCGCTGATCATGTTGCTCCTGATGCCGTTGCCCGCGCCTTTGCCAGGTGTCGGGCTTCGGGACGTCCGGCGGTTCTGCCGTTCGTCACCGCGGGCTACCCCAACTTGGCGTCGACGGCCGCTCTGCTGCCACGCCTTGCTGCCGCATGCGGCTCAATCATTGAGGTTGGCATTCCGTTCAGCGACCCGATCGCGGATGGCCCCGTCATCGCCGAGTCAATGCATGAGGCGCTGCTGGCCGGCTGCACTCCCGCTGGTGTCTTTCAGACAGTGCGCGCCGTCCGTGCCCAGGTGGATGCGGCACTCATTGCAATGGTGAGTGTTTCCATTGTTGACCGCATGGGCGTTGAACGGTTCACGCGCGATGCTGCCGCGGCAGGATTCAATGGACTGATCGTTCCGGATATTGATATTGAAGACGCCCCCGCGCTGCGCGCTGCCTGTGATGCAGCGGGCATCACCTGCACGCTCTTGGTGTCGCCCACTTCAAGCGATGCACGGATCGCGCGGATCACCGCGCTTTGCAGCGGATTTGTTTACGCGCTCGCTCGCGTCGGGATCACCGGCGAGCGGTCGGAATCACCCGACATCGCGCCTTTGATCGCGCGCATCCGTGCGACGACTTCGCTTCCAATTGCGGCAGGATTTGGTATCTCAACGGCCGCCCACGTCCGAGCAGTGACTGCCCACGCCGACGGCGCCATTGTCGGCAGCGCCATCGTCAGGAGCATGCGCGAAGCGATCGCCGCCAAGCGTTCGCCCGAAGACGCCGCGGTGGAACTGGTCGAATCGCTTACGCGGTCGTAACGCTCGCGCTTTAGTACCGACGCATCACGCCCATCACCACGCCCTGAATTTCGCAGCTATCGACAATGATTGGCTCGAAGTCTGGGTTGGCAGGCTGCAAGCGAATGCGACCGTCGCGTTCCTTGAAGAAGGTCTTGAGGGTGGTCTCGCCGCCGGGGAGCAGGGCGACCACGCGTTCGCCGTTGCGGGCGGTTTCTCGGCGCTCAACAATGACGTAATCGCCATCAAAGATGCCTTCGTCGCGCATCGACCAGCCGTCCACTTGCAGCGCGAACATGGCGTTCGTCTGACCGCGGCGTGGGCCAAAGAGTTCTTCCAAGCGAAGCGTCTCGTCCTGAGCGCACTTCTCGATTGGACGTCCGGCTGCAATTCTGCCCACAAGAGGGAACTGCAGTGGCATCGGAATAGGACCATCGTTGTGTAACTGACGATCCGAAGAATCGCTCGGCAATTCAGCGTCTTCAGCGATCGACAAAGAGCGACTCTTGTTCGCCTCGCGCACCAGCGCGCCCTTCTTGATGAGCGCCTCGACGTGTTCGAACACCGTCACCTTGGTGACGCCGAGTGAGTCGGCGATCTCCTGCATCGTTGGGGAGTAATCCTTGTGCGCGCGGTGCTGACGGATGAATTCGAAGATTCGCAACTGCTTGGGTGTGAGATTCATTGGATTCGTTCTCGTTAATAGTGCTGACAGGAGCGGTGCGTGGTGAGGCGTCGAGGACTGGAATTTCCTCAGCGGCTTCTGAAAGAAAGCGGGAAAGTCGGTGGCGGCGCGAACGCGCGGTGATGTGCTCAGCCTGAGCGTGGAATGGATCGGCATCGGTTTCGATCTCCTGCATCGTGTGCGCGGCCGGGCGCTCCACAGTGAGTCGACCGGCGCGTTCAAAGACGTGCTCGGTGAAGTCGCCGCCCGGCCCAAGTACCACGAGTGGTATTCCGGCGGGAGCGAGGAGTGATCGAAGTGAGGCAAGGAGTTTCATGGCAGGTTCCGTTGTTCGGGGTGGCAGGTGCAGTGGCGGAGTCAACCGTCGGTTGCTGGCTCGTTTCGACGAGTCGGCGCACCACCAGTGCGGTGCTTGTTAGGTCTTCGGCAGTCGTCCTTGCTCGACTGCAGAATTCGTTCGGTGGATGTTAGCACGAACGCCTACCGAATCAACGGCTATTCGGCGCTTTCTCCTGCACTTTTTATTGGCGCGTCCCGGTGATGGGTCAGATTCCGGCGTTCGGGCGCCCCCCGGTATGGTTCCGGGATGCCGCTCGACACCCCAAACACCACGTCTGTGGGTCATGTGCATTCCGTAATTCCATCGGCGCCTCAGCCGCTGGCACCGCGCCTCGATCGATTGTGGATCTTTGACCGGTCGTACACCTTTTTAAATCATGGCAGCTTTGGTGCGTGCCCGCGCGCGGTGCGCGAGGCATACATCGCTACGCAGGATCGTTTGGAGAGTCGACCGATTGAAATGATTGGACGACGCATTCGCGAACTGCTGCAACCAAGTCGTTTGCGTGTTGCTGAGTTTCTTGGCATGCAGCCCGACTCATTCGGTTTCGTAACCAACGCCACTGAGGGCGTGAACGCAGTGTTACGGTCGATGGAGTTTAAGGCTGGTGACGAATTGCTCACCACCAGTCATGTCTACAACGCAGTGCGCAACACCATGAAGTTCCGCGCCCGCCAGTGTGGTGCGGTGTATGTGGAGTGCGCGCTGCCACTACCGATCATGGATCCTGCGCAAGTGACCCAAGCGGTCATGGGTGCATGCACTGAACGCACGCGGTTAGTGGTGATTGATCAGGTGACAAGTCCAACCGCACTGGTTTTTCCGGTTGCAGATATTGCGCGCGAGTGTCGCGCACGTGGAATTGAAATCTTGGTGGATGCAGCGCATGTACCCGGCATGCTTGAAGTGAATGTCGAAGCGATCGGTGCAACGTATTGGACGGGCAATCTTCATAAGTGGTGTTGCGCACCCAAGGGCACCGCGGTTCTGTGGGTTGATCCAGCATTTAGAAATGGCATCAAACCAGCTACCGTGAGCCACTTTCTCGACGAAGGCTTTACCGCCGAGTTTGACTGGCAGGGTACGCGCGACCTGGCAGCATGGATGACCGCAGGCGCCGCGATCGACTTCATGGCACAGTTCGGCTGGCCAGCCGTGCGTGCGCACAATCAGCAGATGGCAGCATGGGTACATCGCATGTTGTGTCAACGCTGGGAACTTGAACCGGTGTCGCCAATTGATGGCAGCATGCTCGGTTCAATGTGCGCGGTGCCGCTCCCCGCAGAGATCCCGTCACAATTTGCATCGCCAGCCGAATTCCAAGAGGCGCTCTATCGCGACCACCTGATCGAGATTCCCATTATCGAGTTCGGCGGACGCTGGCACGCCCGCGCCTCCGCGCAGATTTACAACAATGCCGAGCAATACGATCGCCTCGCGCAAGCTGTGATTGAGTACGCAGCACACGCATAAGAGCGGCAGGCTGATAGAAGTCACCACAAAGGTGCACTGCCACCAATGCCAACCTGGCCGTAGGCGCCGGAGAGGACAGGGCCGCGCTCAGCGGCCGTCCTCGTAAGGCGAATGCGGGCCAGTAAGAAGGCGTAATGCCACAACACAAGCCAGCACGCAACCGTGATGCCACCCCGCCTCAATCCGTATTGATAAGAAATGTTGCCACGTGCTCGAAGTACTTGATCATCTCCCCACGCTCCGGCTCCGGAATTGCCGCGTCTTCCAGGGCCAGCCGCATGGTGTCCATCCACCAGTTGCGCTCTGCCACGCCAATCTTGTACGGCGCGTGTCGCATGCGGAGGCGAGGGTGCCCCTTGCGGTTGCTGTAGTCCTGCGGTCCGCCGAAATACTGCATGAGGAACTCCGCTTGGTTGCGGATCGGTTCCTCGAGGTCTGCCGGAAACATCGGTCGTAGGTCAGTGTGCTTGTCAATGCGCCCATAGAACGCCCGGGCAATTCGCCAGAACGGATCGGGCCCCCCCAAGCGTTGAAAGATGGTGGCCGTTGGGGTGGAATCGGACTGTCCAAGTGGAAGCATGCCGTATCGTAGAGCCATGCGAAGCCATCGCCATGCACCTGTCGTGCTGATTTCGTTCGGATGCCTACTCGGCGGGTCCATGAGCGGAGCGATGACGCCGCTGAGCATGGCGATGACCCCGCCGCCCGGCACCATCGAGGGTGGAATTCCTGAACAATTCCGCCGGGCGCGCGTGCCCGCCATGCTCCTCACGCCGCTTCCCAGCAAGGGCGGGGTGCCACGCATGGCGCCGAAGCATGTCCGCCCCGGAACTCCGGAAGCGTGGGCGCAGTTCGACGCAACATTCCAAACGATTCGCTCGCGCAACTTCTCCGCGAATGCCACCACCAAGGCGCGCGCTGCTGGTGCGGCCACGGTGCGTGAATCCACGGATCCCGCGTCGTTTGAATCCATGTACGCCGCGCTACGTGGGCAGAAGCATGACGCCGTACTTCCCATGCTTGATGCGTTTGCAAAGGGTGGTGCAGAAGGACAGTTTGCCCTTGCATCGGTAGCGATCCAAGATGATGACCCGTCGATACGCGCGGAAGCAACGCGGCGCATCAACACGCCGCCCGTGAGCGCTGTGCTCGCCGCGCTTGATGACGGACTGCGTTCAGACAATCATGATTGGGTTGATCGCGCCGGCATTCTGTCGGGTGCGATTCATGCCGTTGAAACGCTGCCAACTTTGATATTTGCGCAGTTTGCTCAATCAGCGCCACCCACAACCAAGGGTGACAAGGCGTGGATCGCCGTGGGGCGAACCATCAGTTACGTTGCGAATGTCATTCCCGTGGTTGGCGACAACGCGGGCGCGTTTCAGCCGGTGATCGGACAGCTCATCGAAGGCGTGGTGATGCGCGTTCAGGACTGCGAAGTGACCATCTATCACGGCAGCGTTCACGATTCACTGGTTGCGATTTCCAGCTTTGATTCTGGAACGAACACCGCCGCACTCGGTTGGGATATGCGTGCCTGGTACCGGTGGTTCAACGAACAGTATGTTCCGATGAAGCAGCGTGAAGATCAGGAACTTGCCAGTGCCGCCGCTGGTGTGACGCCGTAAGGCGCGTGCGCGGCGCGGCACATGCGCGTGCGCGGCACATGCGCGGCAAGCAATACGTCATCACTTTCGCGGTGCAGGATTGCGTGAGCGCGCAACGACCGCATCAGCAGTGGAAATCTTCTTGCGTGCCGCGTCTGCAGGAGCGCGATCCGTAAAGGTTCCGATTTCAACAATCCACACGCGCTTGTCTGCCGCTTGCATTGGAAATACACGGGGCTTTGGCAGTCCCGCGCGCTTCGCTTCGTTGGCAAGCGTGGTGGCTCGTTGCCTTGCAGCAGTTTCGGTGCTGAAGACGCCCGCGGCGATGGTCCACGGGGAATTGTCAGCTGCTGGTGCGAGCACCACGGCGGGACCCGCGGGTTCCGGAGGTGCTGGCAGATTGGTTTGCGCGTTGGTTGGCTGGTTGCCCGGCGCGGGAACCGTAGTGGCCGCGGGCCGCGGAGTTGTAGCCAACTTCCGTACCTCAGCGGCTTTCGCTGCGGCATCCTTCGCCTGCTCGCGTGCTTGCGATTGCTCTGGACCAGTGAGTTTGCTGGCGGCCGCGGTGTATGAACTGGCGGCATCGGCCCAGCGATCATCCTCAACGGCCATGGCGCCCTGCATAGCCAAGGCGCGCCCGGCGACCAGGGGATCGTTGCTGCGTGCGGCAATGGCAAAGGCACTACGCGCCTCTTCGTCCTTGTTCAATTCGTTGGCGGACCGGCCCACCATGTATGCCGCCTGCTGGCGCAACGCCTGATCGGTGGACTGTGACTGCACGTCCTTGGAGATTCGCAGGCATTCGGCGTACCGCTTGGCGTCGTACGAACGCAGTGCATCGTCCAGATTTGCCGTGGTTTCCCGTTGGCAGCCGCCTGCCACGAGCGCTGCAGCGCACAGGATCTGCGCGGTTCGAAGGGCACTTGCTTGGGGGATCAGCCCAGCAAATATGGTCACGAGTGCATGGGGTTTGGTGGCGGTCCTTCGCACGAATGTATGGTATCGACGCGCGGAATCCTTCCGCTACACGAAACATGCCACTCCTTCGACAGATTCAATGGAGTTTGACCCGCCGCGCCTTCCGTCCGGTTGCTGTGGATGACTTCCGCACCTGGACCGGCGCGACCACCCTGGTGGCATCCTGGCATCTCTCGCGCGCGGTGCAGCAACAGAGTTCGGCGCGCAACGTGGGCATCCTGCTTCCCACATCCGGGATGTTTGCTCCGGCTCTTCTTGGTATCTGGGCAGCCGGTCGAACCGCGGTGCCGCTCAACTACTTGCTCTCGCGCAGCGACCTGGAGTACATCGCCAAAGATGCAGGGCTTGATGCAGTCATCACTGTGGGGCCAATGCTGGACTTGATTGGCGGCCCGCTTCCTGGACTGGAAGTCATCCGTCTGGACAAGATGCGATTCACTGGCATGCCGCCGGTTCGGTTTGGACCGTCTGCTTCGTCTGATGACACCATGGTCATCCTCTACACCAGCGGTACCAGTGGTCGACCGAAGGGCGTGATGCTCTCCGACCGCAACCTGACTGAGAACGTCAAGCAGGTCTTTGAGTGGGCAGCATTTGATCAGCACGACATCATGCTTGGCGTGCTGCCGCAGTTCCACAGCTTTGGAATGACCGTCCTGACACTCTTGCCACTCGCCAGCGGATGCTTGGCGGTGTACACGGCTCGCTTTGTGCCAGCCAAGTTGTTTGAACTTGCTCGTGCGCACAAGCCCACGGTGTTTGTTGCCATCCCTTCGATGTTCAATGCGATGCTGCACACCCGCAACGTGGATCCCACGGATTTCAGCAGTGTTCGCTACGTGGTTTCCGGTGGCGAACCATTACCGGATAAGGTGGCCGCCACGTTCTTTGAGCGTTTCGGAAAGCGAATTAATGAGGGCTACGGCCTCACGGAAACAGCGCCGTGCACCAATTGGTGCTTGCCGGAGGAGTACCGCCCACACTCCGTTGGCCGTGCGCTACCGCGCGTGGAAGAGCGGATTGTTGCACCGGATGGCCGCGTGCTTGGCCGCAACGAAGACGGTGAGATTCGAATCAAGGGCGCCAACGTCATGAAGGGGTACTACAACCTTCCGGATTTGACGGCGAGTGTCTTTGATGAACATGGGTACTTCAAGACCGGCGATATGGGTCGCATTGATGATGACGGATTCCTGTTCATCACTGGACGCATCAAAGAGATGTTGATTATCGCGGGCGAGAATGTGTTTCCGCGCGAGATTGAAGAAGTGGTTGCGCACCATCCGTTCGTGAAGGATGCTGCAGTGGTTGGCCTACAGGATCCATCGCGCGGGGAGGTGCCGATTTGCTTTGTTGAATTGAAGGAAGGCGTTGAGTGGGACGAGCAAGCAGTGCGCGCCTTTGTACGCGACAAGCTTCCGCCCTACAAAGTTCCGCGTGAGTTCCGCGTGGTGGAGGCGCTGCCGCGTAATCCCACGGGGAAGATCATGCGTCGAGCGCTTTCAGAACTGCTGAAGGCCGAAGGCGCTTGAGCTGAGCGTCGCGAGAACTGAGCGTGAGGGTTGGCTGACCTCGGGTTTATCCCATCCTTGACTCATGCGTGACTCTGACCGCACACATGCCTGAATTCAGGGACACGTGCCCCACGCGCCGAGCAGGACTCCAAGATCCGCGCCGTTGATCTGGCCGTCCACGTTCAAATCGCCCAGTCCATAGAAGCCCCAATTGCCAAGCAGCAGGCCGATGTCGGCGCCATTGACAACATCATCGCGGTTGAGGTCTGCTGGGCAGAATGCGGGGCACACAGGTCCCGGCGCTGACAGTGAAATACGTCCCGGACCAGCGATCTGCGCGGTTTCTCCGCCGACCCGAATCAAGTACGTGTTGCCGCACACTGAAGAGAACTGCACGCGCGCGCCAGTGTTCGGACTGCAAATCACGCTGCTCGAACCGCAGCCAATCACTGTCGGTACGGCGCATGTGCCTCCATAGACCACAATACGCAGGTCGGTCGCCGCACCGCAAGTGTTGACCACCACGTTGCCAGAGCGTTCGCCGTTGTACGAGTACCACAAGTCTGGACCGATGTTCAGGCCGGTGCTCGAGTTACACGTCGAAGGAATTCCGGGCGCTTCAATTGCCGCGCGCATGGTGCTGAACTCGATGGTCTCCCCAATGCTGAGTGGCAGCGCTCCGGCGCAGGTGTCGTTTGCAGGAATGGGTGCGCCGCAGGTGACGGCTGCTTGGCGAGCACAGTCAAAGTCCCACGTGCTGCTGCAGCAGAATGGGTCGATGACGCAGGTGGCGCTGCAGCAGGTGGCGTTATTGCAGCCGGGACTTGCATGCACTTCAAAGCATGGACCAGCATTGCTTGAGCAGACCGGCGAGCAGCCGAGTTGCGAAACGTCAACGCGCATGTTGTAGCGCGGAGCGTCATCGCACAGGATATTGGCGCTGGCACCCACTGTTGGGAATGTGCCTGGTGCCACAAGTACCCAGTAGTTGCCGGGGGCAATGCATGCTGCGGCGGTGACATCGACGCAATTAGGGGAGTTCACAGAGATCAGGGCTGCCGAAATATTCACAGGGCACGAAGCGGGGACCAAGACTGCAAACGTTGGAATAGTGGATGCCAGGTGCAGGGTGGCGCGAGCCAGGCCGTCGCCATCTGCATCAGGAATGGTGATCGAATAGATATCGCGATCGCCATTCCAGACGCCCTCAACCACGTATCCATTCAGTTGCCCGCATACGCCGCCGGTGGCCGACATCGGCGTAGCGGTTTGCCCGGCGCTTTCGCAGGGATCATTATTGCGCGTACCGCATGTTTCTGGTTCGGTGGTGGCGTTGCCTGGACATGCCAGCGTGCATCCGCCGCAATATTGGACTGCCCAATTCACGCAGAATTGATCCCACGCACCGGAGCAGCACGAAGGGTCGACACCGCACACCACATTGCAGCACGCGGTGTCTTCACAGCCGGGGGTGGAGTGCAATGCCGTGCAGCCGCCTTGGCCGGGGAGACCGCATTGCACTGGTGGACCAGCGACGCAGTAGAAGTCAGCCTCAAAGACGCAGGTGCTGTCCCAACTGATAGTGCAGCAACTGGGATCCACTGCGCAGACGGAATTGCAGCATGTGCCGTCGGAACACGCACCGTTACCGTGGGGCGTTGTGCACGGTCCACTGGCCGTGGCGCCGCACAGACCAACGCAATTTGAATCAGCGGTCGCGGCGCAGCCGGCATCCCAGGTCACCAGGCAGCACTCGGGGCTTATGGCGCACACGGTGCTGCAGCAATCGCTGTCGGAGCATCCTGGCAGCGTGTGCGGGGTGAGGCAACTATCGGTGCCGTTGCCGCAATTTTGCGCCGTGCTGCATGGAGTCAACGCCAGCGCCAGCGAAGTGGCGAGCGCTAACAGTGCAGATGACAGTGTGTGTACGAAGTTCATCGGGGAAAATCAGTATCAGTATCAGTACCAGTATCGGGGGAGTATCTCGGGAGCGGGATGCTATCCAAGGTTCGCAGATGTACCGTCATTGGCTGCATGAAAGCCGGCAATCGCCAATGGTCAATGGCAAGTTAACCAGTGCAGTTTCCCCAAGAACCGAGCAAGATTCCCAAATCGGCGCCATTCACGACGCCGCTGTTATCAAGATCGCCGATTCCGGCCAAGCCCCAATTTCCGAGCATGAGGCCGAGGTCACTGCCGCCAATCACGCCATCGTGATTCAGGTCAGCGGGGCACGGAGAGACACACGGAATAGTTCCCTCAGCAATATTCAGCGTTCCGCTACCGAATCCAGCGGATCCCCATGAACCGATTCGAATCCAATAGGTTCCGCCACACGCGAGGTTGGCGGTCATCGCGCTGAGATTGCCGCAGAAGTCATCGTTGCAGGCGATGACGGAGGCGCCGTTGCTCTGTGGGCAAGCGGTCCACAGTTCAAGACGTGTGTCGAAGGTAGCTCCGGCGCACGTGGAGAAGGTGGCCGCTCCGTTGAACGCAGGCGTGAAGGAGAACCACACATCATTGAAGAATCCGTCGCCCAGGCAGCCGCCCGATGGCGAAGTGGGGGCGTTGCTGACCGCGAGTGTGTTGTCAAACGCATTGGCGCCGGTGTTCGCGACAGTTGCAGTACCGCAGGTGTCATTGGGGGTTCCGCCGCCACTACCACCGCAGGAAACGTTGAGTGTTCCAGTACCGCCAATGGCTTGACCACCAACGCGAATGAGGTAAGTGGAACCGCTGGTAACGGTCATGATCATCCGGCTCGTGAGTAGGGTGCATCCGGTGCTGTCGTCATTGCAGGCGATGAGTGTGCCGCCACAGGCGGTGTACGCGGCAAGCCGAGTGTCAAAGGTTGCTGAAGTGCAGGTACTGACAACCACTTGACCATTGCACGTGGCTACGTAGCGAAACCATATGTCTTTGACGAAGGTGAGTCCGTAGCCTTCATCGCAGAGCGGATCGAGCGGCGGATCACTATCGGTGGCTGCATCGGTATTGAATGTCGTACTTCCATTGGTAATGGTGATGGCCCCCGAGCAGTTGTCATTTGCGGGCTGGGGAATGACCGTGAATGTCACCGTTCCGGTGCCAGTGGAGTCGTAGCCACCAAGTCGCACGCGCATGGTCGTTTGACCATCGGAAAGAACGTCGATGCGGCTGGTGAATCCATCGCAACCGGCGTAGTCGTCGTTACACGCGAGTGTTGATCCGTCACAGCTGTCGTACGCGGCCAGTCGCGTGTCGAAGCTTGCGGTACCGCACGTGGTGATTCGGGCGACACCTGCGCTCGGTGTCCATGAATACCAGACGTCGCGGGTGATGCCGGTACCGGTGCCTTCGTCACACAATGGATCCATCGGTTGTGGCGAGTTTGTTGCGAGGCGAGTGTCAAAGGTGAGCGCAGCACCGACCGCTGGCACCACCCGCGCAGTGGCGCATTCATCATTATTCGGTGGAGTGGCGTCGCATGGACTGGCGTTCAGTACCAGTACGTATTCGTTGGATTCTCCAGTGCCGCAGGGGAATCCGGAGAACACCGTTGTAGCAACCAGCAGGCGATACGTTCCGGCTGCAACGCATGCGGTCGCGGTGCCAGGGCACGATGCTGCATCTGGGTCGCTTGATGCAAGTACCGTCGGCGAGCAGACATTGTCCAACAGGAAGACTCGTCCGGGGCCCTTTGAATAAAGTTCCAGCGAGATGGTGGAGCCAGCAGCGACGGTGAATTGATAGAAGTCGGTATCGCGTGTATCGCCATCCGCCCAGTAGGTTCCGCGTACGCGGGCGCCGACGGAGATCGTTTGGACTGGAGTGCCTTCGCTGTTGCAACCGCCGTTCAGGTCGGCGCCGCACGGCTCTGCTTCGGTGATATTGGACGAAGGGAGGGTGCATGTACCCGCACCGCATGAACTGCACAGAAGGCTGGCGCGAACGGCACAAGTGGCGTCCCAACTTCCGTCGCTGGAACAGCAGTAGGGATCTTCATTGCACACCAAACTGCAGCAGGCAGAGTCTGAGCAGAACGGCGTTGCGGCTGCAATGCAGCAGTCATTGGTGCTGGTTCCGCATGTCGGTGGAGGCGGGGCGTTCGGGGTGATTTGAAGTTGCCCGGCGCCAGCGCTGGTGACATCAAATCCACCGACAGCAATCTTGTAGGTGGTGCCCGCCGTGGCTGCAAACTGAAGTTTGCTCGTGAAGGTTGCGCAGCCGGTGGAATCGTCGTTACAGGCGATGACGCTCCCGGTGCTGCACGTAGCAAATACAGCAATCCGAGTATCAAACGCAGCCAAGCCGCACGTAGAAAGTTCGAAATTCCCTGACGACGTTGCCAGGTAGGAGAACCAACGAACGCGGTGCATGATGTCGTCGCCGGCGGATCCGAGCTCACATAGTCCGGCGAGGTTGATGTTCTCAGTGGAGGCCAGTGTGTTGAACGCGTTGAGTCCACTGACTGCGGTGATAGCGGTGGCACACGTGCCGCCGCCGGTTTCGGTTGATCCGTCCGAGGCGATGTTCACGCTACCCACGCCGACAGTGGTTGATCCAAACCCACCGATCGCAATGTAATAGGCAGTGCCAGCGAGTGCAGGGAAGGTAACTTTCGAGGCCCAAGCCTGTCCAGTGGTGATCGTGCAACCGGCAGTGTCATCATTGCATGCAATGACTGACGCCAAGTTGGAGCAATTGGTGAACACGGCGATCTTGGAATCAAACGCCACCGAGCCGCACGTGCGCGCGATGTAGGTGCCGTTAGCAGGTGCTACAAACCGAACCCACGTGGCGTTGTAGATGATGTCAGTGCCAATGGCGGAGACATCGCAGATGCCAGTGAGGTTGACATGGTTGCCGGCAGTAGTGGTAATGGCGGTGTCGCCAAGTGCTGCGGTGAGCGGTGCTGCACACGTTTGTGCATTCGCATGCTGCCCAACCAGCGGCGCCAACACCATCGCTGCCGCGAGGGCTGCCAGGCGCGTGCATTTCGATACTGTGTGGGAAGTCATCTCGCGGCGGTCCTGTGCGTGCTGTGGCAATTCATGCGGGCCGGGCCCGGGATGCGGTTGAACCATGGGCTCCTTCGACCATTGTCCTCGGCAATTGTGACGTAATCGTGTCTTGTTTCATACGGTCAATCAAGGCATTTACGCTCGGAAATCCCCAACTTATTGCACTCATACTGGGCATGTGAGTGAATAGTTCATACTTTGCCTATGTTTCGGTTCTCGGCGGGTGGATCCGTGCTGGGGCGGCGGGCAAGCGGACCGCCGGTCGTTAGACTTCTAGGACTCTGAGAATGGCTTTCCTGCCGCCGTGGCAGAAGCACAAGCCTCTGAGAAGACCTGACTTTGAGAACACCCCCATGTCCGTGACCATCGGTTCCCACGCACCAGCCTTCAAACTCCCCGCACGCCCTGGACACGAAGTCGACGTCGGCAACGCCATCGGCCATCAGAAGGTGGTACTGCTCTTCATCCCACTGGCGTTCAGCCCCGTGTGCACCACCGAGTTCTGCACCTTCCGCGATGATTGGTCCAACTGGTCCAAGCTGGGCTGTGCGGTGTATGGCATTTCCGTTGATAGCCCGTTTGTCACCGACAAGTTCAAGCAAGACCTCTCCATTCCCTTTGACATCCTCTCTGACTTCAATAAGGAAGTGAGCCGCACCTACGGAGCGCTCTATGAGAATCTGATGGGATTGAAGGGCGTTGGCAAGCGCGCCGCGTTTGTCATCAATGCGGCGGGCAAAGTGGTGTACGCGAAGGTGAATGATGAAGCAGGGCAGCAGGTGGACTTTGCAGCCATTCAGAGTGCGGTGGAATCATGCTGAACGGCGCTTGCTATCGATGCATGACTGCAGCGCTCGTAGCAACAACCGTGCTGGCCACCGTGTTGATGAGCGGATGTTCGGCGTTTGCGCCGCCGCATTCTTCCGGTGGAATCCTGGTCATTGAAGTTCCTGCGGACAGTGGACCGGATGCAGTGGAATCGGATCGTTCCACCCGTGAGGGGGAAATGAAGGTTGGTGAACGCCTTGAAGTCCGACTCGGCGCGTATGCGGGAACCGGTTTCGCGTGGTCGTTGGCAGGCCCGGTTCCGGGCAACATGCAGATGACCACGGGTGACCCCGCTGGCAAAGTTGAGCCAGTGGCTGGTACGAAGGCCCGACCCGGTGGCGCCACCATGTCGACCTTTGGGATGACCGCGGTGGCGCAGGGCGACGCCAAGATGCGCTTTGTTCTGATGCGACCGTGGGAAACCGACGGCAAGCGCGAAGTTGCACGGACCGTGGTGGTTGAGGTGGTGGTGAAGAACGCTCCAAATGCTGACGTGCACGCCACTGACCCGTTTAAGTGAGTTTGATGATTGCTGACCGGCATCTGACCGGAGTCACGCCTGACGCCCGGGTGCACGCAGGATTGATCGCGTAGGAGGCAGCAATTGCACCGGTCTTCGTGATACAATCCCGTGTTCTCTGCGGGAGTAGCTCAATGGCAGAGCAGCTGCCTTCCAAGCAGCAGGTTGCGGGTTCGAGTCCCGTCTCCCGCTTTCACCAGCACCGACCGTCACGGTTGGGAATTGACCCCACGACGTGAATTACCGCCGCAAGAAGCGCTCTCAGGAACACGAAGCAGCCGATCACAATCATGGCGGGGCTTCGCCGCGTGCGCCGCTCGATCATCCCTTGGTCTCCAAGGCGGTTGCCGAGGTGATTACCACGCCCGAGGCACTAGCGGTACTGATCGCTGACATTCGTTCTCATCCCGTGGTCGCGTACGACACGGAATTCATCGGCGAAGAGAGTTTCTATCCCAAACTGTGCTTGGTGCAGGTGGCAACGCCCACCGCGCTTGCGTTGGTGGACCCGCTGCCCTTTGAGGCTGCGGGGCTTGACCTCGGCGAGTTCTTCCGTTCGATCGCTGAGCCGGGCCGCACAATTCTTGTGCATAGTGGCGATACCGATATTGACATACTTCGTCGCGGAGCAGGCATTGAGCCGAGCGACGTGTTTGACACGCAGGTCGCCGCTGCCTTGGCGTGGATGCCATGGCCTTCGAGCCTGGGCACCGTGTTGGAGACGCTCACTGGCTACCGACTTGGCAAAGCGCACACGTTCACCAATTGGGATGCCCGACCACTCACACCCGCTCAGCTTGGTTACGCGGCGGACGACGTGCGCTACATGCACTTGATTTGGCACATGCTTTCAGAACGACTTGTCACGCTTGGACGAAGCGACTGGGCCGCCAGCGAAAGTCGTGAACAGCTGCGAAGCACGGCATTTGACCCCGAAGGTCAATTGCGCCGCTTGCATCGCACCGAGCCACTACGTGCCGGACAGATGGCGGTTGCGCGTGCCTTGGTAACGCTGCGCTATGAACTCGCCCGTACGCATGACATGCCCGCGCGCGTGGTCCTACCAGACACCACCGTCATTGAACTCGCCAAGCGAAAGCCAACCGATCGGTCTGCCATCGGCAACATTTCCGGCATTCCGCGTCGGATCGCATCAGCGCATGCTGAAGATATTGTGGCTGCGATCGCTGGCTGCAAAGCCGTGGCCGTTGACAATGACCCCGGCAATCCGCTGGCCGACGACATGCGTGTCCGTGCGGAAAGTGATCAGCTTTGGAATGCCTTGCAAGTACGTTGCGCATCCACCGGCCTCGCCTCCAACCTGGTGGCGACTCGCGCCACTTTCTCACGCTGGTACTTCTCGGTGGTGGAGGCGCGCCGGCGGGGGCAAGCCCTCGGCTGCGGAGAGGGCGAGGCGCCGCTCTTTACGGGGGGTGACTGGCGCATCGAGGCAGTTGGTCATTGGCTTGAAGGATTTCTGAACGGAACGGAACGCCTTGAATTGGTGTGGTCGCCGTCCGGAACGGTGGCGCCCGGTTTCGCTCGCGCGCACGGCGTCTAATTTCACGGTTGGTCGGTAGACTTTTCCGCTATGACCCTGAACTACTCGACCCCGGTTCGAATCTCATCGCTCAAGTCCGTCATTTCTGGAAGCATGTTCGCAGGAATGTGCCCGGTGCTGGTGTTGGGCGCGGCCGCACTGTTTGTGCCGGCATGCGGCACCAGTTACACATATGCCTACGGCGACGGATCGGGTGGCTATCCATACGACTGGAAGGTCCTGCTGAAGGGCGACAGTTTGGAAGCTTGGAAGGTGTTTCCGAGCGAGACCAAGGGTGATGCAGCGGCCACATGGACAGCCAAAAATAATTTGCTGTTTTGCGCGGGAACCCCAACGGGCTACATCGCCACTGTGGCCGAATACACCAACTTTGAATTGGAACTGGAGTGGTGCTTTGATCCTTCCAAGGGCGCTGGAAACAGCGGTGTGCTCCTCCGCGTGCAGCAGAAGGACGAGATCTGGCCCAAGAGCATCGAAGCGCAGTTGCAGTCGCGCCATGCAGGTGACATTTGGAACATCGGCGAATTCCCCGCGAAGGTGGATCCCGCGCGCACGCAGGGCCGGCACACCATTCGTATGGGCGAGTGCAACGAGGCACCGCTGGGCGTATGGAATCGCTACCGCATTGTGATGAATGGCGGCCGCTTGGAGATGTACGTGAACGGCGAACTGCAAAACGTGGCAACTGATGTCGCCGTTCTGCCTGGTCGCATCGCACTGCAGAGCGAGGGTTCGTACATCATGTTCCGCAATGTTCGCGTGCGTGAGTTGGGAACTGCCGCGAAGGGCGCAACCGAGGTGAGTAAGTGACGGCCGGGAACGCGCCGGGCGCGCCTGCTGCGTCTATCGGCGACAGCGGTGCGGGTATGGACGCGGACACGTGCAGCGCTGCGCATGCAGCTCCTGCAAGCACGCTGCATCTGGTTCGACCCAATCCTGCTAACGCCGTGCCGGTGGCCATGGATGGCGTGAAGGACACCCGCATGGAAATCTTGGTGGGCCGCCAACATGGCGCTCCCAACTTTGCCATGCGACATTATGTTGTTGCACCCGGCGGGCATACGCCGCATCACGCGCACAACTACGAGCATGAAGTCATCATCATCGATGGCGAAGCCGATGTCACGTACGGAACGGCAACGCATCGGATCCGTAGTGGAGATGTTCTGTTCATCGCTCCGAATCAGATGCATCAGTTCCGCAATGTCGGCGCTGGGCCGTTGCGGTTTCTGTGCATGGTGCCAACCAGCTTTGATTGCGGTAAGCCAACGCCGGGCTCCTGAGCGGAGCGGGTGCTGGCTTCACTGCCGCGGGTGGTCGCACGCGTGACCGCGTAACAAATAGTTTCGCGAATCAATATTAAAAACGAACGCGGCGGCAGGACGAATCCTGCCGCCGCGTTTCAATTGCACGTTGCGACCTTCAGGGCTGATCGCGTCGAGCGATCACTTCGTAGGCGCTTCGTCTTCCACTGGCGCAGCCTTCGTCGGTGCAGCCTTTGGCGTGGTTGCCTTGGTGGCAACCGGAGCCTCAGCTGGCGTACGGTCTTCGCTGGAAGTATCCAATGCCATGTCGATGGAGAGCGGGGTGAGATACAACTCGACGCGACGGTTCTCCGAGGAGCCCTTCGCCGAATTGATCACCACCGGACGGTATTCGCCGTAGCCAGCGATTTGGAAACGACCAGCACTGACGCTGTCCTTGACCAAAGCGTTGCGCAGGCTTGCCGAACGGTAAACCGAAAGCATGAGGTTGGTGCCGTACTTCGCCTTGGTGCGAACCAAGGGCGTGTTGTCGGTGTGACCAACGACCTTGACTTCAAACTTGGAGGCCAAGTTGGAGTTCAGGATGTCAGCGAGCTTGGCAAGAACAGTTGAAGCACTTGGCTTGAGCTGATCGCTGCCAGAGTCGAACGTGAAGTCGTTCTTGAAACGAAGCATTCCAGTGCGAGGATCGAAGTCAAAGACATCGGGGTATTCGCTCTGCAGTGCAGTCAGTTCCTTGGTGAGATCATCAGGGAGCTGATTGACTTCGAGCATGGCGAGCTGCTTCTTGAGCTCGTCATACTTCTTGGCCCAAGCTTCCATGTCGGGGTCGCCGTTGGCGATCCGCTTCTGCAGTTCTTCAAGGTCAGCCATCGTGGCGGCGATCTGCGTACGCAGACGATCCTCGTTGGCGCGAGCAGTTGATAGCTCGTTCTGTGTCGTGAGCAGTTGTTGCTCTTGACCCTTGTAAGAGGTGAGTAGATCGTTGTATTTCTGCTCTGGAACGCAGCCCGTTACAAGAAGGGCAGTACCGATTAGCAGACCACTCGTCATCCATGCGCGCTTCGTCATAGGGATCCTCCCAAAAGCGTGGTGTGAGGCCGATCCTGCGATGCGCTCGCACGGCTCGGCGATGTAAAAGACAGCGTCCCGTAAAGGACGCGCGTATTGTAACGGCGTATTGATGATTGTGCGAGCCCACTATGTCAAACACGCCCAAGATTCAGGATGATTCTGTTGCCGCTCCGGTGGGAGTGCGCGCCGCATGGTTGGCGGATGGGCGCGGCGCATGCTTCGCGCCTGGAGTGTTGGTGCTGCGCGGTCGCACCGTGGTGGCGGCGGGATCGCCGGAATCAGTGGGCGTGCCGGGTGGGTCGGTGACGTGGGTGGACGCCTCCGACTCCGCGGTCATGCCCGCGCTGGTGAACGCGCACACTCACCTTGACCTCACGCTGGTTCCGCGGATTCCGGAGCCGAAGCATTTCTTCCAGTGGCTCGGCGGCGTTCGTTCCGCTCGGCTTTCAATGACGGCTGACGACGTCCGGCAGTCCGTCATTGCCGGCGTGCAACGTCTTGACGCAGGAGGAGTTGCGGCAGTTGGTGACATTGCTGGAACCCATGCGTTGCAGGTCTCATTGGCGGCATGCGCTGCTATGGGCCTGGACGGCTGCGTCTTTGAGGAGGTGTTCGGCATGGGGCCTCGCGTCCCGGCTTCCCTGGCAGCGCTGGAGGCGGTGACTCCCGCGGCGGCGGGCGGTCATGCCGGTCGGATCCGGCGCGGCGTTCAGCCCCATGCCCCGTACTCGTGCGATCGGCGCGTCTTTGAGGCGGCCTTGCGGTCGGGGCTGCCCGTCTCCACTCACCTGGCGGAGTCGGTGGACGAACGGCGCTTCCTCGCGGACGGTTCGGGCCCGTTCCGGGATCTCTTAGAAAGCTTTGGTCTGTGGGACGGGACATTTGCAGCCGGCGCCCGCCATCCAATTGACTGGATGGCCGAACGGCTCCGGGCAGCGTTGGCGGGTCCCGCCGGACGACAGACCCGGGTGTTGTGCGCGCACCTCAACGATATTGATGATCAGGCGCTGGCCCTGCTGGCAATGTTGCCGATTGACGTTGCCTACTGCCCGCGGGCGAGCGAGTTCTTTGGACATGTCGGTCACCGCTACCGTGCGATGCGTGCGGCCGGGGTGAACGTGTGTCTTGGGACTGACAGCGCGCTCAACCTGGATACGCCAGACCGGATCAGCACCGTGGATGACCTGCGTCTTCTCATGCGTCGCGATCAACTGCCTCTATCCGATGCGTTGGAGATGGCCACCGTGGCGGGCGCACGAGCGCTGGGGTTGGACCCGTCACGGTGGGACTTTTCCCTGAGCCCGGTGGCGGGAGTCATTGCAGTTGCACTTGGGGAGCACCGTGCTCCGGCGGACTTTGGGAAGACCAGCACGGCGCCGCGTTGGATATGCCGTCCGGCCGTGTCCTGACATTCCGCGGAGTGGTTGTCGGGGAGGGCGGTGCGAGTCCTGAGTGCCAATTCCGGGCACTTTGGGGAACTTTTGCAATTTCGAGCATTCTGCCGTCCGACGCCGATACAGTAGTACCGCGCTACAGTGGTGCACTCATGAACAAGACTGCCGAACAAAGCAATGCAGCGGAGATCCTGGCGAAGGCCGGGCCATATCCGTTGGAGGCCTATCAGTTCATTCAAGACGGGCTTCGATTCACCGTGCGTCAAGTGCATGAGCAGCGCGCGGAAGATCATGGCCTTGCTGGGCCACCGGCCACGGAGCATGTCTCTGGGCAGCAACTCTGCATGGGATTGCGCGACTTCGCCATTGATCAATACGGTCTGTTGGCTCGACCGGTGCTTGCCCGTTGGTGCATTCTGCGCACCGATGACTTTGGGCGCATGGTCTTTGCCATGATTGCCGCCGGCGCCCTGAGTAAGACGCAGCAGGATTCCCCCGAGGATTTCCGCAGCGTCTTTGACTTTGCCGAGGCGTTTGACTGCGAGCACGTCGCCGGTGCCATCCGCACGCCAGTTGGGTGACCGCGGCGCAACCGCCTACACTCCCCAACTATGTTTGAGCGCCTGAGCGAGTCCCTAAGCACCGCCTTCCGGAACCTATCCGGCCGAGGTCGGATTTCCGAATCCAACGTCCGTGAGGCAATGGCTGAGGTGCGCACTGCGCTCCTTGAGGCCGATGTCAATCTGGAAGTGGTCGATCGCTTCTGTGAGGATTGCGTCCAAGACGCGCTCGGCAAGGAAGTCACCCAGAGTCTGCAGCCTGGCCAAGAGATGGTGGGCATTGTTCATCAGCGACTCGTTGCATTGATGGGGCCGGTAGATAGCCGGATCACGTTGGTGGAGCCTGGGCCGACCATCGTGATGATGTGCGGACTGCAAGGCAGCGGTAAGACAACCACCTGCGGCAAACTTGCGGCGTGGTTTAAGAAGCGTGGTCAGAGCGTCATGGTTGCTGCCGCCGACTTGCAACGACCCGCCGCTGTGGAGCAGTTGCAGATTGTGATCGAAGGGGTTGCTGCCGATGCCACCGGTCCTGGTCGCGTGGCGTTCTACGGCGAGCCCGACAAGTGCGCGGAATACGGCAAGGCGATCGGCGTTGCAGTGGGCGTCTGTCAGCGCGCGCTGGCAGCGGCGCGTCAGGGCAAGTTCGACATTCTGATTCTCGATACTGCCGGTCGACTGCATGTGAACGATGAGCTCATGAAGGAGCTTGAGTCGGTCGATCGTGCGCTGCAGCCGCACAACATCTTGTTGGTGGTGGACGCAATGACCGGTCAAGATGCGGTGCTGAGTGCCAAGGCATTCCATGCGCGCATGAAGGTTGACGGCATCGTCCTGACGAAATTCGATAGCGATACCCGTGGTGGCGCCGCGCTGAGTGTGAAGAGCGTGACTGGTGCACCGGTGAAATTTGTTGGTACTGGCGAGAAGTTTGACGCGCTGGAAGAGTTCCATCCGGAGCGCGTTGCCGGCCGCATCTTGGGCATGGGCGACGTGGTCAGTTTGGTGGAGCGCGCGCAGCAAGAGGTGAATGAGGAAGAGGCCAATGAGGCCGCTGAGAAATTGGCCAAGGGTCAGTTCACCCTTGATGACTTCCTGAAGCAGATGAAGATGATTCGGCGCATGGGTCCCATGAAGCAGTTGTTGGGAATGCTGCCGGGCGTCGGGGGCATGCTCAAGGATGTGAACATTGATGAGAATCAGGTGGACCGTATGGAGGCCATCATTCTTTCCATGACGCGTCGCGAGCGGCAGAAGGTCGGCATCATCGATCGCAGTCGTCAGAAGCGGATTGCTGCTGGTAGTGGCGCCAAGGTTGAAGATGTCTCGCGCATGGTCAAGCAGTTTGAGATGATGCAGAAGATGACCCAGCAGATGGCGGGCATGGGTTCCGCGGGCAAGATGAAGGCGATGAAGGACATGGCCCGCGCTGCACCGGGCGCCGGTGGCGGAATGCCGGGCTTCCTGAGCCGTGGTTCAACGACCACTGAAAGCCCGAAGGCTCGGTTTAAGCAGCGCGGCAAGAAGCGTTAGCGCTTCGAGGCGATCCACTCGCCAAGTTTGGCGCGTGTCCACGTATTGACGCAATGCGAATTTGCAAGCCAGCCGCGCCGGGCGGTGGCAATGCCGTAGGGGAGTTGGTCAAAGTCACCGGCGCCGTGCGCGTCGGTATCAATGGCAACTAAGCAGCCAGCCTCCACGCACATGCGTACATGCGAGTCGCGTAGGTCAAGCCGCATGGTGTTGGCGTTCACTTCAAGCGCCACGTTGTGCTTGGCCGCCTCGCGGGCGAGTAATGCAATGTCCGGGGAAAGCCCCTCGCGAGCATTGACGATTCGACCCGTTGGGTGACCAATGACGTGCACCAACGGATGCCGGACCGCAGCCAAGAGCCGCTCGGTGGCGACTGCTGATTCTGCACGTAGGGCGCTGTGTGGGCTGGCAACTACGAAATCCAGTTCTGCAAGCACATCGTCTGGGTAATCAAGCGTGCCATCCACCATGATGTCCACCTCGCTTCCAGCGAGCACGGAAATCCGGTCTGCATAGACCTTGGCGACGGTGCGAATCTCAGCAATGTGCGCGCGCAAACGTTCGATGGAAAGTCCATTGGCTTGCGCCTGCGAACGGCTGTGGTCAGTCAGAACGATGGTGTGGAATCCGCGCGCAATCGCTTGGTCCACCATGCCGGCAATGGAAAGGGTTCCATCGCTTGCAGTGGTGTGGCAATGGAGTTCAGCCTTGATGTGCTTGGTATCAATCAAGTCCTTGGGAGGCTGGTTCTCAAGTTCGCCGTGATCCTCGCGCAATTCTGGCGGAATCCACCAGAGACCGAGCGCCTCATAAATGGATTCTTCGGTGGTGGCGGCTACTGGTGGCTCACCGCGCTCTTGCGGGGTTCCCTTGGCGGTGGCGTCTTCTTTGAACAGTCCGTATTCGTTCAGGCGAAGTCCCATCTTCTGGGCGCGCTCGCGGAGCCGCACGTTGTGTTCTTTACTTCCAGTGAAGTACAGCAGCGCGGCGCCGTACTGCGCGTCCGCCACGGTGCGCAGGTCAACCTGCATTCCGTGTGCGGTTCGAATGCTCGTCTTTGTCTCACCGGAGACAAGCACTTTGGAAACGCCCGGCGCGTTGCGGAGTGCCTCGTGGAGTGCTGCCGGGTGAGTGGAGCTAGCAACAATATCGATGTCACCGATGGTTTCCTTGCCGCGCCGCAGGCTGCCGGCGTGCGAGATGCGCGTGACAGCGCCGGCGTTCCGGAGGTAGGCGATCAGTTCAAGTGCGACCGGCAAGGCTTCACCAAGTCGGATCCGACCGCGGGTGGTGTCAAGGAATGTGAGTGATTCTTCGATCGCCTTGAGTGTCTTTGGCCCCATGCCCGGCAGGCCGCCGAGACTTCCGTCCGCCAACTTGGCACGCAGGGTGTCGACGGAATCAACGCCGCCTTCGGTCCACAGGGTGCGCACTCGCTTGGGCCCAAGGCCGGGAATCTGCAGAAGCGCAGGCACGCCGGCGGGGATCGATGCAAGCAGTTCCTCGCGCTCAAGCACCTTGCCGGTCGTCACAAATTCCAGAATCTTCTTGGCGCTGGAGTCGCCGATACCGGGAATATCCCGAAGGCGCGCCGGATCAGTGCGCGCCAGTTCAGCAAGGTCTTCGCCAGCTTCTTCAAGCGTGCGCGCGACTTTGCGGTTGGCGTTGACCTTGAATGCGTTGGCCCCTGTGAGGTCCAAGACGTCCGCAATTTCCGCAAAGATGCGGGCCAGTTCCATGTTCTTACTCACCGGAATCTCCTCAGGCGCGTTCGCGCAATGCCTTGGCCACGTGCTCCAGAAGTGCAGCATCTGGAAGTGCATACGGTCTGAATTTCTCAAGAAGCCCCGACTCTTCGTTGGCCAGCAGCGCGCGATGGAAACCCAATCGACTGGCGGCGGGGCCATCAATCAATGTGCTGGAATCGGTGACGCCCATCTGGAAGAGCACCTTATTTTCAAGTTCGCGCAATGAATTGCGATCAACGGTGCGCTGCAGGTTGGCAAGCGTGTCGGCCCACAGAATGCAGTGGATTCCAACCAGCGGGCCCTCCTTCAAGAGGAGCGCGAGCACCTTGTCCGGCGTCGGCGCGGCATCGCCACCCGATGAGAAGCTGTAGTCATCTTCAGTGCGGCGCAGTGAACGGAATCGATGCACGCCATTCACCAAGAGGAACATGCCTGGGGCATCCGATCCGCCGTCGGCATTGCGGCGCGCCAGTTCTTCGCCGAGTGCAACGATCGCGTCGCCGACATCGCGGAACGAAGGGATTTGCACATCATGCGGCAGGGCGGCACGCACGCCGGCAAGCATGCCGTGTAGGCGGTCGTCGGGGGTGGTTCCATCAAGGACAACGATCCGCGTTCCCGCCGCCGGCGTCTGGGCGGCAATCGAAATCATTGCCATTGCCATGAGTGCAGCCGCGCTCTCGTCGCGCTGACCAACCACGGCAATGTTGGAACCGCTGCGACGGACCAGTGCCGTGTGCGTTGGATCCTTGATGCTGACCGCATCACCAAACCACACCTTGGGAGCGAATGATTCACGCCCCGGTGCGCCCGCAGCGAGTGCCGCCAGCAGCGGCCCATTTGCCCATGGATCCGCGGGTTGATTGCCTTCAAAGACGATCGGCTTTGGTCGCGGAGCGCTGGCGTGGGTGCTGTCGGTGGCAGTCACCAGGCGCAATTGTGCGTCACGTTCTTCGTCGCCGATCCACACCACTTGGAACGGGCTGTTGCCTTCCAGCAGTCCGCCGGCGTCGTTGTAGATCGCCTCGCCGGGGCGCGTCAGTAACCGCGCCGCGGTGTTGTCGTCGGAGAGGATCAGTTGGCTGTCGGTTTCCGTGCATTGCAAGGCAATACGAACGCCCATCTGGCCCATGGTGCTGCGGGCAATGCTGTACGCACCGCCAAGGGTTTGGCTGCCGAGCACCACATGCATGCCGAACGCTCGGCCTTGTCGAACGAGTCGGTCTAAGAGCAGCGAAGAGTCCTGCGCTACCTTGTCATCTTCAATGAACAGCTCTTGGAACTCGTCGATCACCAAGAGGCACCGCGGCATGCGCTCGGGGCGCTTGAGGGCGCGCCAGTCAGTGAGGTTCTGCACATTCGCGGAGCGATAGAGTTCGCCGCGGCGACGCAGTTCATCGTCAAGGCCTTGCAAGACGCTCAAGCCAAATTCGCGATCGCTTTCAACGGCCACCGCACGCGCATGCGGCAGGGCACTGGCGGCATACGCCTTAAACTCAACGCCCTTCTTAAAGTCAACAAGCCAGAATTCAACTTCGTCCGGTGAATACCAGAGCGCGGTGTTCACAATGAGTGCATTGAGGAGCGAACTCTTGCCGGAGCCGGTCTTACCTGCGACCAGTGCGTGCTGGCTGGTTCCTTCGCCAAGCGTCATGTACTGCAGACGGTTGGCGCCGCTTCGCCCCAGCGGAACGCGGAAGTTCTTGGCAGTGGAAAGCGTCCAACGCTCCTCCGGCTTTGGCGTCACCGATGAGAACGGCACTTCAACGCGGTTGGAATCCTTGGCAGCTCGACCCACGGCGCGTGTCAGACGCAGCAACATGGCATCGTCCGGCGGGGCGTCGGGCGTGAATGGCAAGTCTGCCAGGCGACCCTCGTCAAGTGACCAACGCTCCGGCGTATTCCCCTCCGCCGCAAGCCAGCGAACGGTGATCGCTCCGCGGCGCAGGTCAGCAATGTCAAGCCCGGGCGGCAATGCGGCTCGCAGGTCGCGCAACATCAATACATGCACGCCGCAACGCGCGCCGCTCTGCAGAATGCTTGCAAATCGCTTGGCAGACTGGTCAGAAACATTGACCGGAAAATCCGCCATCACCAAGAAGCGATAGGGCTCGGCAATTTCGCCAGCCTGTTCGTTGTACGCCTCGATCGATGGGTACTCGTTGCGCAGGTACTTCTGGATGACCGTCTCCATGTGCTCAGTGAGGTCAGAAAGTCGCTGCTCAATGTGGCGCACGTCCGTCCAGATTCGGTCGGTGACCAAGAGTTCCATCTCGTCTGCCAAATGCATGAAGCCCGCGAAACTTTGACCAAGCCCCACCGGGTCCATGAAGACAAAGCGCGCCTTGCCGGCTGGAATGGAAACCAAGAGCCGGGCGACGGCGTTCTGCAAGATGCGTAGCCCCTCAGCGCGGCGTTCGGGGGGAGCATCAATCAGGAGTGACATGCGCTCCGGCGCGCCCAGAAATGCTGGAACGCGCCACGGTGACGTGGTGTCCACGCCGCTCCAGGCAAGTTCGGCACCCGAAGGCAGTGCGCCAGGGACATCCGTGAGGTTCAAAGCCACTTCGCCGACGCGAATCACTGCCAATGGTCGCAACGGCGGCTGCCATGAATCCCAACCAGTCTCGAGCCATGGTCGTGTGCATTCGCGGTCTGCAAGTTGCAATTCATCGAACCCGCTGGTGATGGTCTGTTGCGCGGTGCGCCAAGCAGCGTGCGCAGCGGCGGTCTCTGCAAATTCCAGTTCAGCCGCTTCGCGCGCCACTGCTTCCCATCGATGCTGTTCTTCGGCAAGCGCTACGGTGCGGCGCTCATTGACTTCGGTAATCAATCGGTCGCGCAGTCGTTCGGTTTCTTCAATGGCGATCGCGCGCTGCTTGAGTGCTTTGGCGTGGTAGTGCGGGACCTTCTGGTCGATGTGTGCCAGCACTTCTTTGAGTTTGCGCTCAACTTCCACCACCATCGGCTTGTGCATGGCATCGGCAGTGGCCAAGTCGGCGTCGCGGGCTCGCTTGGAAACATCCTCGCGCTCGCGGCGGTTTCGCTCGGCGCCTTCAATGGCAGCGTTCAGTGCGGCACGCGCAGTAGCGGCTGTTTGTAGAAACGGCAGGTACCGAGCCTTCACCTCATGACGGGCCATTCCGTACAGGACGGCGATGACAATTACAAAGAGAGTGAGCGCCACTCCGGCACCGGCAGCACCCGCGGGTATCGCTGCAAGCCCCAGCTGCGTCTTCAGTACTAGCCCGCCGACGAATCCAGCGCCCACCATCAATACCAGCGGAATCACCAGAATTGGTCCGCGGAACACCCCAGAAATCCGACATGCTCGCAACTGCGTCAATGAACCGGTCAACGCGTTCATGCACGCTTCAATGTTGCCCGGCCCACCCACCGGAACAGTTGGCTCAGCAAGCGCCCGCTGTCGATACCCACGCACGGTCTGGTGTGCGGCTTCGGTAATTTCCGTCAGGCGCCCGTTCCATCCACCGAGTTCGGTCATACGCGCGGCATGCGCCTTGCGAATCTCAGGAATCGCCGCTTCAAACACGCTCTCAGCCATCCAGACTCGTTCGTCGTAGGCGCCGCGGGTTTCGTCTTCCTTGTCTTCTGCTTGTCGAACGGCCTGCGCGCGCAGGGTCTTCTCGTCGGCGCGCACCTTGGTCACGGCCGCCTCGGCGGCGACCTCAATTTCATTGATCCGGCGCGTGAAGCCAGTGGCGACTTCGGTGAGTTGTTCAGCAAACGACTCTTCCAATGAATCGAGCGCTGATCGATGCATCCGCTCGTTCAAGGACTTGCCGCGGGCTCCGCGTGCAGCCGCGGTGCGTTCGGATTCAGCGCGCTCACTGCTTGCCGACCAGACCAAATCAACCAATGCACGTTCCCGGTCGAGAGGTGTAGAGGGGTGGTCAGGCATTGGAGGCGTCACACGGTGATGATATGCACTGGCAGGCGGCGGTGGTCACCACGCCGACTGATCGTCGCCGCATTCGCGACGCACTCGCTCAAGGACTTCGTTGATGGAGTCCATGGCATTGAGTACCGAACGGAGCGTTGTTTCCAGTGGTTCGATCTGCTTGCGCCACAGTGCTTGCGAGACGGGATCATCCCAGGTCTCTTGCGACCGCACCCACGCCACCAACAATTGCCGGTGTGCGTCCTTCAGTTTGGCTCGTGATCCGGAAACGCTCACTGGGTGCCCTCGGGGGGCGTTTGCTCAGTAGATTCGGGCGACGCGCTTGTGGTGTCAGCGGGTGCGCTGCCGTCGGTCATGCTGTCAACGGCGGTGCTGTCAGCGGTCGCGTTTTCAACGGTCGTGCTGTCAACGGCCGTGCTGTCAATGGCCGCGCTTTCAACGGTCGCGTTTTCATCAGCTGTTCCCGTTTCGTCCATGTCTCCGCCGCGGCGCATATTGCTTGAAGTGCCCAAGATCTCCAGTAAGCGGTCGGACTCATCACCGCCGCGTAGGTAGGCCTCCAGGTGCTCAGTCATCCGCTTGAGCATGGCATTTACGCGCGGAACATCGCGGTCAAGCACGGTGTGCATGCCACTCAGCGCGCCCTTAAAGATCACCGATTGACGCGGCAGTTCGGTGGACCAACGCTTGGTGTTACGCAGTTTGTGTTCGGCGTATTCCAGGCGCTTCATGGCACGGTCAAGCGCCTTCTTCTCATCGACCACGCTGGGCCGTGCGTCAGCCGTCGCCTTGATTTCTTGCTTGCGAAACAGAGCGCTCTTGCACATCACTACTTCGTCCTGCGCTTTGCGAATGCGCTTGCGCCAGAAGTCGGGCTGCTCCGATTCCACCCATGCCAGCGTGCGTTCGATCTCACCTTCCGCCTCTTCAAGCGCCAGTCCAAAGGTTTCCGATGCCACCAGTAGCGAAGCGCGAAAGCGCTCGATGGTTTGCACGTCGGCAACCTTGATCTGTTCGCCCATACATTGACCCTTCGCGCTGCGGTTCAGCGTTGGTTGAGATACGACTCCGCGGCGTCGGCTTTCCGAAGGAGGTACGGAACATGCTGCTCAGCCGCCTTGGTGAATTTCTGCAAGACGCGCACTGTGGAGTCAAACTCCTCGGAGAACTTCGCTTGCTCTTGGTCGCGCCACGTCTGCGACAGCGTTGCCATGCGGGCATTGAGCGCGCCGGTCTGCTGCTGCAGTTCCAGCGCGAATTTCTTCAGGTCTTGTGCAAACCGCCTGAGTTCTGCGGGATCAACGACTGCCTTTGCCATGGTTCAGGGTCCTTTCATATGCAATCATTGATTCGCGGCAGCAGGCACGGTGGTTGCCGCAGTTGGCGATGTCGGGACAACTTCCACTTGCGCCGCAGGTGTTTCCGAGGGGTAGGGCAAGAATGCGGCGATCAGCCCGTCGCCGATACCCATGATGGCCCATCCGGCAATCAGCCCCGCGCACACCGCTTCCTTGGAGTCCACCCACAGTCGCCAACCGAATTCGCCGACGCGCTTGATGTAGCGGTGTTCCATGGTGGCAAAGAATGCTGCACCCAGCCACATCATGATGGTGGATTCTGGTGGCAGCACCACACCAAGACCGATCGCCACCGCCGAGATCGGGAACTTGCCGCGTGAAATCAGCCGCGCGGATTCAAGAATGATGGCGATGGTGGCTCCGGCAAGCATGGCCCATGCCGCGCTTACCGGGAGGACGCCCCAGAGTTTCTGGATGCCGTCAACCGTTTGTACGAGCGAAGCTCCTGCAGGGGAGCTGCCCATGCCTTCAATCACCTTGGAGATGGCCGCCCACTGCAACGCTCCGGGCACTGCCCATGTCTCCGAGACGTGCTGCTCAATAGAAACATCGGCGGTGCGATTCCATAGAAACAGCACATAGAAGAGCGGGGTGGATGCCAATGCGCCCGCAACAATTCCAATGCAATGCCCCCACGCTTGCTGTCGTGGCTTGGCGCCAAGCATGTAGCCCGGCTTGATATCCATCAGCAGGTTGGAAGCATTGGATGCCACTTCCGTGGTCACACCGGCAGTCATCAAGTTGGTGCCCGGATTGGTTGGCTGGATCGCACCGAAAGTGAACTGAGTGATCTTGGAAAGCGAGCTAGTCGGCGTGGTTGAAGTGAGTGCCGTGGCGTTTGCTGCAATGAGTGTCAAGAGCACGATCATCGGTATGGATAGCGCGCCGACCCAGATACTCACGCCGAACCATTCATGGTTCAGCCAAATGATCAGCGCACTAAAGATGGGTACGCCCACAAAGCTGA
>JBDKKN010000072.1:0-3691 GCA_039796075.1 Planctomycetota bacterium
ATGAGTGTCAAGAGCACGATCATCGGTATGGATAGCGCGCCGACCCAGATACTCACGCCGAACCATTCATGGTTCAGCCAAATGATCAGCGCACTAAAGATGGGTACGCCCACAAAGCTGACCCACAGCGGCAGTTCAATGTGTCGAACACAGTCTTCGTTCACCTCGCGGCGCTTGAACATGCCGCTGAACGCGGAAAGCAGAACCTTGGGCTTGGCAAAGAGTCCCAGCATGGATGCGGTCAGCATCATGGACACGCCCCACCACAGGCACCACGTATTGGTGAGGTGCGCGCGTCCAAAGATGGCATCGGCCATTTCATAGGTGCCATCGGCTTGTGCGATCTTCTTGAAGTTCTTTGGCAAGATCTCGCCATTCATAATCATCAGCGGCGCCAGCACCAAGTAGTTGGTGACCATGCCGATCACCAAACTATTGGCGACGCGCATACCCATCAAGCCGCCGGCGCCCACCATGGACAGGTCAAACATCACCGTCATTCCCAGCTTGTCGAGCTGAATTCCGGAGATATTTGGCACCCAGCTGATCACTTTCCCGGCAGCGTCCTTGGCCGGGGTGTAGAGCCACTCATCAAGGCGCTCTGGGAATTTCTTGAGCGTGTCGGTTGCCTTGGATGTTCCCAGGAGGGAAATTTGCAGCACCGCCATGTAGCCCGTTGCCACCACCAACTGCAGCGCGGCGCCGATACCAGCAGCCCACGCCAATGCTTTGGCCTTAAAGAGCCCAGTGTCTACGCCAGCGCCGTCGGTCGGTGCATCGGACTCAATGGGTAATCCAGCAGCATCCAAATTCTTAGTGCCGCCGGCGGGCGCGTGCGGATACAGCGAATCAAGTACCACCGCGCACGCGCGTCCCTCCGGGAACGGTTGTTGTTCGTCATTGATAAAGCGGCGCTTCATGGGGAAAGCCACCAGCACTCCCAAGATGCTGGCTACCACGTTCCAAATCAGCATCTGGTGCCATGCCATCACGGTGTTCGTGACAAACATGTACGCCATGAGTGCGCTGATCAGCGGACCGGTCATGTATCCCGCGGCGGTAGCGATTGACTGAACTGCATTGTTCTCCAGGATCGACATGTCCTTGGACAACTGCAGCCGTGCCATCGCTCGGAAGATCACAAAGGAAAGGATCACGCTGGTGACGCCCACCCCAAGTGACCAGCCAGTCTTTGCGCCGATATACAGGTTGGTGGCACTCAGGACCCCACCGAGCATGAATCCGGTGACTGCCGCGCGGAACGTCAACTGCGGCATATTGCCGCGAAACACGGTCTCAAGCCACCAATGATCCTTCTGTGATCGGGTCCAGGTGCGGGTTTGTTCGTCGGTGAGATGTGGGAGTGCCATAGGTGGTTCTCGTTGCGTAGCGGTCGCAAGTGCGGAGCGTAGCGCGATGGCGCGGGTACCCTGCGCCGATGAGCCAATTGCCTGCTGCCAATCGGATGCAGACTGGTGGATCTTCGAGCCCGGAAGCCAACGGGGCGTTCGTCGGACCAGTCATTCTGACGGCGTTGACGGCGTGGCGCGCCCGCATGGGACTGCTGACGGCTGCGGTGCTGGTATTGGCTCTTGCCAACGCGCCCACGCAATTGGCGCAGTGGGATGCCTCCCAGCGCATGGAGCAAGCTACGGCTCGGGCAGCGGCACGCGGCGATCAGACGCCGGATCCGGAGGAAGCAGTACGGGAGTTGGCGGCCATTGGTCCCGCGTGCTGCAATCTGTGCGGAGCCACGCTGCTTGGGTTCTTTCTGGTACTGCCCCTCACCGCTGGCGCCACCGTGTTGGGTGCGCGCGCGGTTCGTGGTAACGCTTGCTTTGCGGACATGACGTGTGGGTTTCGGCGTTACGTCCCAACGATGGGCGCCGCACTGGTGACGCTCTTGATCGGCGGCGGCGCTGCCATGGCAGTGGGGCTGATCAATTCCATGGCGCTGATCGGGTCAGCATCACGCGCGATCTCTGGCATCGTGACTCCCGGGGTACTGCTGGTGATTGGTGCTCTCATCATGAGTATCACCCTGTGGTTGACGGCTCGGCTGTGGTTCGCCATCGTGCGTGTGGCGGATCCGGAGCGACCGCGCATTGGTGGCATGGCGTCGGTGACGCTCAGCTGGCAATGGACCGATGGCGCCGTGCAGATGGGAATGGTTGGCGTGGTCTTGGTGGCCATGGCCGTCGCCATCGCCGCGCTCCTTCCTGGTTGGCTGGCGTGGTCAGCGGCCGCAAGCGGAATGGGGAGTGCCAAGTCTTCCGGGATGGCCATTGCGGTCGTCCTGATGAGTATCGGCGGCTGGTTTGCGGGAACATTTGCGCTGGCGTTGTTTGGCGCCGCTTACGAACGCGTTGCCAGACTGCGAGAGCCGATTGCACCGCCCGTTCATGATTCGATCACCCAGCACAGTGGAGGAATGGACGCATGACTGGACCATTTGGAGATTTAGAGAAGGCTGATTACCCGATGGATCGCCGCTCAGTGCGCGGCAGACGCATTCGATTGGTGGTCGGCTGGGTACTCATCTCTTTCTGGGAGGCGGTACCGATGTACTTGGCCTTCATGAAGCTTTCCGACAACCCACAGCGCGAAGTAGCGGTGGCATTGGCGATAGCCGTCTGTTGGATTCCGGTGATTGGAACCGCCGCCGCAGTCATGTGTGCCGTATGGGCGTGGGGTGTTCCGTGGTGGGTCGCGGTGGCGATGTACCTGGTGCCGAAGGTGTGCTTTGTGCTGGTTGCACGCGGCATTGAGCGCCGGGCGATCGTGCCGACAAAGTAGCGCGCCCGCAAACCACCGACCACTGCCCGTACAAACGACACGCACCCGCAAACGACCGACGCGCGCCCGGTGAAGAGCGCGCGTCGGGAAATGACTGGTGTCATCAAACGTACTGCATGGAGTGCAGGTTCAGCTGTCTGAACCCTCTTCCTGATCAAGGAAGCTGGCGAGGCGTTGCCGGCGAACCGGGTGCTGCAACTTACGGATCGCCTTGTTCTCCACCTGGCGAACGCGCTCGCGCGTGACCTTGAAGATACGACCGACTTCTTCAAGCGTGTACGTGTAGCCGTCGCCGATACCGTAGCGAAGCTTGAGAATCTCACGCTCGCGGTAGGTGAGGGTGCGCAACACATCATTGATGCGCTGTCGCAAGAGTTCGCTTGATGCGGCCTCGTGCGGGCTGGACTGGCGTTCGTCCTCGATGAAGTCACCAAAGTGGCTGTCTTCGCTTTCGCCGACCGGACGGTCGAGCGAAATTGGGTGACGGCTGACCTTCATGACGCGACGAGTTTCCTCGATCGGCATCTTGGCACGGAGAGCAATCTCTTCCACCGTTGGCTCGCGTCCGAGTTCCTGAAGCAGGTGCTTCTGGATGGTGCGGAGCTTGGACATCGTCTCGATCATGTGCACCGGCACGCGGATGGTGCGGGCATGGTCAGCGATGGCGCGGGTGATGGCCTGACGAATCCACCACGTGGCGTAGGTCGAGAACTTGAACCCGCGGGCCGACTCGAACTTGTCGACCGCCCGAAGCAGGCCCGTGTTGCCTTCCTGAATCAGGTCCAGGAAGCTAAGCCCCCGGTTTCGGTAGCGCTTTGCGATGGACACTACCAGGCGCAGATTGGCCGCCGAAAGTTCGCGCCGAGCAACGTCATAAGTGCGGCGCAGGGCCACG
>JBDKKN010000073.1:0-9226 GCA_039796075.1 Planctomycetota bacterium
AGCGGAGGGCAGCATCTTGAGGTGCTACCCTCCGCTCTACATATGGGGATTATCACATTCGATATCGAGACGGCGAACATCATTGATCTTGGCCCAGGGCAGGATCTGGACAGTTTCGGTCCGTTTGACATTGCTGTTGCCGCCACGCACGCCGTTGGTGGTGAGGAGCGCCTGTGGATGTCCAAGTCCGCGTCGGGCGTACCGCTTCCCATGATGGCACCGGACGCTGCGCAGGAATTGCTGCAGTACTTGGAGTCGATGCAGAAGCTCGGCCACATGTTGGTGGCGTGGAACGGCCTCTCATTCGATATGCGCTGGATCGGGCACGCCGCGCGCGACATGCCCGCAGCGCGGCGCGTGGCGCTCAAGATTTACGACCCGATGTTCCAGTTCTTCAAGTTGAAGGGATTCCCTGTTGGCCTTGCCAAAGTTGGCGAGGGCATGGGCATTCAAATGAAAAAGCTGATGAGCGGAGCCGATGCACCAAAGGAGTGGCTTGCGGGCAATCACCAATTGGTGTGCGACTATGTGATGGGCGATGTGCGCCTGACTGCAGAAGTTGCCGACGCGATTGTTCAAGCAAAGCGCATCAGTTGGATCACACAGCGCGGTACGCCGTCATCGGTATCGCTGCCGCGCTTGCGCACGGTGGAAGATTGCATGGCGGATCCGATGCCGGATCAGTCGTGGATGACGCAGCCGATCCTGCAGGAGCGGTTCGCGGGGTGGTTGGGGGAGTAGGGGGCGAATGACGTAATCCGCGATCAGAATGGCGGTTGGATTTCTCTGGAGAACTCCGCCACATGTGTTTGTGATGGAAGCGCGTGATTCCCGCAACAATTGCGCTGAAGCATTGCGCACATTGTGGCATGATGTTCGAATGCCCTCAAACGTTCGGGGCCTTCCAGGAGCCAGAACATTATGAAGAATCAAATCGCACTCCCGTCCGGGATCACCTTCTCTGTCATTACTTTTGCGTTGAGCATGGCGGGTGCAGCATCAGCTGCGGACCGGATGGTTCCCAAGCAGTACCCGACCATTCAAGCCGCGATCAACGCATCGAGTGCTGGCGACACCATCAGTGTTGCCCCTGGAACCTACAACGAACTGATTCGTTTCAACGGCAAGGCCGTGACGGTGCATTCCACTGGCAGCGCCGCGAACACCATCATCGATGGCGGCCAGCTTGGCACCACGGTGAAGTGCGTGAACGGCGAAGGCGCGGCCAGCGTGCTTGAAGGATTCACGATCCGTAACGGCAAGGCAGCAGTCGGCGGCGGCATGTATCTGAATTCCGCATCGCCCACGATCCGCAACTGCGTGATCAGTGGCAACACCGCGCTCGACCGCGGCGCCGGTGCAGCGGTGATCAATGGAACGCCGACGTTTACGTCATGCACCTTTAGTTCTAACACAGCTACCGAACGCGGCGGCGCGGTGTATCTGATGGTGAATAGCGACGTGGTGTTTACGCAGTGCACGTTCACGAGTAATGCAACGCGCAACCGAAACGGCGAGAGTTACGGCGGCGCGGTGGCGGCGGAGAATGCTGCGGATCCGACGTTTAACTATTGCACGTTTGATGCGAATAAGGCGGAGCCGGATGTGAACTACTCGGGTGGTGCACAGGGTGGAGCCGTTTGGTTGAGTAGTGTGACGGGGACGTTCGAGGGTTGTGGGTTTACGGGGAATGCGGCGAATCCGCGCAGCGGCAACGGGGAAGGCGGTGCGATCTTCGCGACCGCGGCGCCGAGTATTCGCAATTGCACATTCACTGGGAACGGGGTGCGGCAGTACAACCAGAACCAGAACGAGGGACGTGGCGGCGCGGTGTACATGAGCGCAGCGGGAGTGTTTGAGGGTAACACGGTGACTTCGAATTCGGTGCGGAACTTTGGCAATAGTTTCGGAGGTGCGGTGTGGGTGGGCGGGACGCTGTCGATGCAGGACTGCAACTTTTCATCGAACGTTGCTTATGCGGGTGCCAGTATCAGCCGCGGTGGCGCCTTGTGGCTAGGCGGGGCGCTTTCGATGCAAGCTTGTAACTTTTCGTCGAACAGTAGTGATTGCTATTACGACGGCAATTATGGCGGCGCGGTGCATGCCGGCGGGGCAATCACTGCAACCGGGGGCTTGGTGACTTCAAACTGGTGTCGGTGCTTTGGAGACACGGGTTGGGCGTCCTTTGGCGGGGCATTCAGTGCGGTGGGAGAGATGACACTGAGTGGGGTGACATTCACCTCCAATGGAACTGTTTCCAATGCCGCAGTGACGCTCTACGGCGGTGCGTGCTACGCCACCTCAAATTTCAGTGCGACAGATTGCACATTCGTCACAAATCGATCAAGGCTTGGTGGCGGCGCGGTCAACCAGCAAGGCGGCGGAATCACGACCCTCGACCGTTGCATATTTCGCTCTAATTCCGCCGTTGGTTCTGGCGGTGCGGTCAATACCACAGCTTCAAGCCAGATCACCGTCTCTGCCTCCAGTTTCGAAAGCAATACAAGTAATAGCGAGGGCGGTGCACTCTTCGGCGGGAACAGCCCAGCCGTCACTATCAGTGGGTGTAATTTTGCAAGTAACACAGGCCAGTCAGTTGGCGGTGCCATGCGGTTCCAGTCATCCAACACGATATTCAGCGCGTGCACCTTCGCCACTAACGCGAGCACGCAGAACGCCGGCGGTGTCTTGTACAAAGACGGCGGTAATACAAGTTTCACGGACTGCACGGCGACGGGTAACACGGCTCAGGGCGTCGGCGGCGTCTTGTCTGCGCCGAATGGTGCAATGAACTTCATCAACTTCACTGCGACAGGGAACACCAGTCAGAGCGCTGGTGGTGTCATGTACGCGCCGAGTAGCAGCAGTATGAACTTCACGAATTTTACTGCGACGGGTAATACGGCTCAGGGTTCCGGCGGTGCCGTGTATGCACCAGGGGCAGTTTTCTCAATCTCTAGTTGTACCTTGCGGCAGAACACATCCAAGGGAGATGGCGGCGCCATAGTCTGCAGCCGCGCAAACTCTGTGCAGGACAGTACCTTCGAAGAAAACCGGTGTCTCGCCCCTACCGGTACTAGCGGTGGTGCGCTGTATTGCGAAGGCGGTTCTCCCTCCGACACGATGACGAATGTTCGATTCATTGGGAACTCAATCGTGAATACCAATGGCAGCGCAACCTACGGCGGCGCAATCCGAGCGGGCCAACTCGGGTCGTTCAGCAATTGTGAGTTCCGTTCGAATTCTGCCACGGGCGGCGGTGCGTACGGTGGTGCGATCTATGGCTATGACGGCTCGTGGTCTGCGTGCACCTTTGCTTCGAATTCAGCGTCGACACCCGCGGGTACGGCGCAGGGTGGGGCGCTCAATCTTGAGTTCGCTGGCTATCCGGCGATCTTCACTAATTGCGCGTTCACTAACAACAATACGGATGGCAATACAACAGAAGGTGGTGCCATTCGCCGCTACGCCGGCGAGTTCCGCTGCACTGACTGTTCGTTCAGCGGTAACAGTGCTCAGCGCGGTGGCGGGGCGTGGTGGCAATGGGACGGCAATGACCGCCCGGTCTCCTTCACCCGCTGCACCTTTGAGAAGAACTCCGGCGCGCAGGGCGCAGGTATCTACGCCAACTACCCACACCGCTTCGAACTGATCGGCTGCACCTTCTCCTTGAACCTTGCGTTCAACGACGGTGGTGCGGTCTGGCTCGCGGGTTACTGCATGTATAACTCGCAAATGTCTGGTACCACCTTCTACGGCAACATCGCCAACAACGGTGGTGGCCTCTGGATGACGAGCAACGGCTGCGGCTGGTCCATCCCCCTCACAAACTGCCTCTTCGCCTCCAACGCTGCCATCTCCGGCGGCGGCATCTTCAACGCTGGATCGTCCAACTCCACCCCTACCATCTCCAACACCACCTTCTGCGGCAACAACCCACAGGACGTTCAGGGCTACTGGCAGGACAACGGCAGCAACATCTTCGGCTCCGGCACCGACTGCAATGCCAACGGAGTCTGTGACGGTGCGGATATCGGTATCGGCACCAGCCAAGACTGCACCGCGAACGGTGTTCCTGATGAGTGCGACATCGCTGCCGGTACCTCCACCGACGTCAACCAGAACGGCACCCCGGACTCCTGCGAGGCCGACTGTGATGGTGATGGTGTTCCAGATCGCTACTCGCTCGCCAACAACTTGGTGCCCGACTGCAACTCCAATGCGCAGCCCGATTCCTGTGATATCGCCAGTGGCTTCAGCCAGGATGACAATCTGGACAGCATCCCCGATTCGTGCCAGCCCGATTGCAACAACAACGGTAATCCGGATGACTACGACATCCAGACTGGCTTCAGCACCGACTGCAATACCAATGCAATCCCCGACTCCTGCGACATCGCCAAGGGCGCGCTCGATTGCAACGGTAACGGTCTGCCGGACACCTGCGACATCGGCAGCGGCTTTAGTAACGACGTGAACACGAACGGCATCCCCGACTCGTGCGAGCCCGATTGCAACAGTAACGGCATTCCCGACGCGTACGAACTGTCGACCGGAACTGCGCTCGACTGCAATGCCAACGCACTGCCAGATGCGTGTGACATCGCAGCTGGTTCGCCGGATCTTGATAGCAACGGCGTGCCTGACTCCTGCCAGCTCGATTGCAACAACAACAGCATCCCTGACGACTATGAGCTCGCCAGCGGAACCGCCGCGGATTGTGATGCCAACCTCGTCCTCGACAGTTGCCAAATTGCCAAGGGCGAGCCGGACATCAACTCCGACGGAATCCCGGACATCTGCCAGTGCGTGTCCGATGTCAACGCTGACAGCGTGACCAACGGTGCCGATCTGGCGATCGTCATCTCCTTCTGGGGCCCGGTTGGCGTGTTCCCCCGTGCAGATCTGAACAATGACGGTCAGATCAACGGAAGCGATATCGCGATCGTTCTCTCGCTGTGGGGGCCATGTGACTGACGGATCAGTGCTTTGATGTCATCGCGGCGTGCGCCTAGCATCTGACTCATGCCCCGCGTTCTCCTTGCCATGTCAGGCGGCGTTGATTCGTCCGTCGCTGCCGCGCTCCTCAAGCGTGCGGGTCATGACGTGGTCGGCGTGTTCATGCGGCTTGGAAGCCCGGGCGAGACGTTCGATGAACTTGAGCGCGCCGATCAGTGTGCGATTGCAGGTGCGTCCGGATCGGGCGCGCCTGGGGTCTCACTCAAGATCGGGCATCAAGGGTGCTGTTCAATCAATGACGCTGCCGATGCGCGATTGGTTGCTGCCAAGCTTGACATCCCGTTCTATGTGGTGAACTTCAAGAAGGACTTCGGTCGCATCATTGATTACTTTGTCGGCGAGTACAACGCCGGTCGTACGCCGAACCCATGCGTGCGCTGCAACGATTGGCTGAAGTTCGGCAAACTGCATGACTACGCGCAGCAGATCGACGCGCAGTTTGTTGCAAGCGGCCACTACGCACGCGTGGAGCCAGCGCGCGATGGCTCTGGCGGATTTGAGTTGCTACGCGGCGTGGATGTAGATAAGGATCAGAGCTATGTTCTGTTTGGCGCGCCGCGCGATCGCCTGGCGCACATGTTGCTGCCGATCGGCGGCATGCGCAAGCCGGCCGTGCGCGCGCTCGCCGAAGAGCTGGGTTTGCCGGTCTTTGGCAAGCCTGACTCGCAGGAGATCTGCTTCGTACCGGACAATGATTACGCGGGCTTAGTTGCACGCCGCACGCCGGAAGCAGTACGACCCGGCGTGATTGTTGACCTCTCGGGACAGATTCTTGGCGAGCATCCGGGGCACCAGCATTTCACGATCGGCCAACGCAAGGGCGTACGCGTAGCGCTCGGCGAGCCGGTCTACGTAGTGAGTAAAGACGCAGCATCCAACACGGTCACCGTCGGCCCGCGCGAAGCGCTCCTTGCGCCGGGCTGCACCGCTGCCGATTGCAACTGGTTGATCGAGCCATCCTCTGAATGGCGGTCGTGCCTTGCCAAGATTCGTTACAACAGCGAGCCAGTCCCCGCCGAAGTCCGAGCCGCCCCAAACTCTGGCGCGCAGCCCGACATTGAAGTCCTCTTCCGCGACCAGCAATCCGCCGTCGCCCCCGGCCAAGCCCTCGTGTGCTTCGACAACGACCGCGTCATCTGCGGCGGCTGGATCGCCTGAAAATAGTCCGGGAGGAACGGGACGATTTTATTCGTCCGCGAGGCATCCGATTTCAAACTTTCGACCTTCTGGAAACGACGCCACGAGGTGCAATTCGCCACCCGCGCCTCCACATATTTCCGTAATGTTGACAGGTACATATCTGCAGCGTGTTCTAGTTTCGAAACGCTGCCTTGTCCGGTGACCAGCCGCGCTGCGAGATCCTGTTGCGTCAGCCCTCTCGCCTCATCACGTCTTCGAAACTCCAGATGCGTGATTCCCGCGCTGCGAGATCCTGTTGCGTCAGCCCGATCGCCTTTCGCATTTCGGGAAGCGGCAGTGCCGCGAGCGTCTTGGCCACGCGAGCATCAACGCGCGCCTGCGCGTCGGGTGACATCCGTTGCTTCAGCTTGGTCCATTTCTTTGCGTTCATTTATAGAAGTCCTTTGTCACGAATTATTCCATTTAAGCGACGTATGTCAAGATGAATATTTGCGTTCCGTGGTTTGCGATCCGCGCCCGCTCGCTCGAGGCGAACTTATGCGCGGTGGTCTTGATTCTCATCCGTTCGTGCGGAATTTCTGGGCAGATCGCGTTCGAGCTGGCCAACCCACGAAATTGGTCCGGGAGGAACGGGAGGAACGGGACGATTTTCGGTGCGGATTTCGGCGCGGATTTCGGCGTACCATTCCGCGTTCTATGGCAAATCTCACTATTGACGTGGTAAAGACGCTGGGCGCTGAGGCTGATGGTCTTCTTTCGCATACTGCGAAGGTCGCAAAGTCCTCGCTGCACCTTCCTGGGCCTGACTTTGTGGACCGGTGCTTCGCGCAGTCGGACCGTAGTCCGCAGGTCATGGGCAGCTTGCAGCGGATCTATGGGCACGGGCGCTTGGGTGGAACGGGGTACATGAGCATTCTGCCGGTCGATCAAGGGATTGAGCATTCCGCTGGTGCGAGCTTTGCCAAGAACCCTGCTTACTTTGATGGGGAGAACATCGTGAAGCTGGCAGTGGAGGGCGGTTGCAATGCAGTGGCTAGCACCTTTGGCGTGCTGGCAAGCGTGAGCCGCAAGTATGCGCATCGCATTCCGTTCATGGTGAAGTTGAATCACAACGAACTGCTTACTTACCCAAATGTCGCGCGCGAGATTCCGTTCGGCAGCGTTCGCGAGGCGTGGAACTTGGGCGCATGCGCGGTGGGTGCAACCATCTACTTTGGTAGCGAAGACGCAACCAATGAGATCATGTACGTCTCCGAGATGTTCGAAGAAGCCCACGAATTGGGCATGTGCTGCTTCCTGTGGTGCTACCTGCGCAACGACGCCTTCAAGACGGGCGGCAAGGATTACCACCTGAGCGCGGACCTCACCGGTCAGGCCAATCACTTGGGCGTGACCATCAAGGCCGATGTCATCAAGCAGAAACTCCCCGAACTCAACGGCGGATACACCGCCATGGGTACCGGCGGTTCCACCTACGGCAAGTTTGACAAGCGCATCTACAGTGAACTCTCATCCGATCATCCGATCGATCTTTGCCGCTACCAGGTGCTGAATTGCTACGCCGGTCGCATTGGTCTCATTAACTCCGGTGGCGCCAGTGGCGAGAACGATCTTGCCGACGCCGTGAAGACCGCCGTCATCAATAAGCGTGCCGGTGGCCAGGGCTTGATCTCCGGTCGCAAGGCGTTCCAGCGCCCGATGCCCGAGGGCGTCAAGATTCTGAATGCCATTCAGGATGTCTACTTGGACGCAAAGGTCACCATCGCCTGAGCACATCGGTGCCAGGAACCACTGGCAACATCGGCACCAACTTCCGCATGCCTGCCACCACCCGTTGCCCGAGATGCGCCTACGCCCTGACCGGGTTGCCGGGCGCGCCCTCCACTGCGCACGCATACAGTCAATTCACTGCCGATGAGCGCTGCCCGGAATGCGCGCTGCAGATTCCTGCGGGTGCTCATTGCCTTGTTGGCGGCGTCACGCCCGACGTCGTCGACGCATCCGGCTCGCGCTCGCTGATGACCATCCTTGGCGCCGGTGCACTCCTGATCGGTGGTCCGTGGGCGTGCATTCTGATCGGGGTGGTGTTGGTGAACGCCATCCGCGGTGCACCGCTCAAGGGCGGGGTACCGATCAGCACGGCACTGCAATCCTGGACCGTCGGCAGCCTGCCATTCGTTCTTGGCGCAAGCCTCGCCGCATGGCTGATCTGGCGCACCTGGCGTCGCACCGGAATCGGCAACGACGGCGAACGCGCGGGCGCACGCATGCGACGCGCGATGGTGGTTCCCGGCGGCGTGCATCTCTGGTCCGGCGAACCGACGCTCGGCGCCAAGGCGCGCAGTCTTGGGGGCGGCGACGTGCGCGACGTGCGCGGTCGCCGACACATTCCGCTCTTTCGAAAGAAGGGCGCGGCGGAGACCGGTGCGATCGACTTCGTCACGCCAATTATCTTGTGGTCTGCTGGGGATGGCAAGCGGCAATCGAATCTCACGGACGGCCGATTCGCGGGCACCATCTGGCTGATGTTGCCGCCTGGCGTGCCCGCCGAATTTATCGCCGGCGACATTGAGCACACACTGCGCCAGCCCGCCGCTGATACGCCCGTTCACGTTGACATCACCAACGGCATGACATCGGTACCTGCGCCGACCGTGCATGGCGATCCGAATCATCTGGCGGTCCCCGAAGCCGTCACCGCCAGCACACCCGGCGAGCGCCCCATCTGTCCGCGCTGTAGCTATGGATTGCCGGTGGATCAGCCAGGCCCGTGGTGGGAGCCACTCCCCGCGGCCGTCACCTGTCCCGAGTGCGCATTGAGCATGCCGGCAGGCGCCGTGGTTGTCAACGGTTGGCAGAATGCATCACAAGCGCAGATCAAGCGGGGCGGTATCGGCAAGTGGATCATCATCGGCGGCGCGGCCTTCACGGTATTCCTTGCAGCGTCAATCGTCCTGATTGTGCGGGATGTTTCTGCTGTGTGGGGCGGCATCTTGCAAGTGGCCGCGTTCGTTGGATTTCCGTTTCTGATTGTTGCCGCCATTCGTTGGAACACGGGCATCATCGC
>JBDKKN010000074.1:0-8285 GCA_039796075.1 Planctomycetota bacterium
GCCGCATCCGCCACACTGGCCAAGTCCGTTGCGTGTGACATCAATTCGGTTGCGTTGAGGAGATGCACCAAGTAATCGGCGGCAAGCGCATTTGGGTGCTCAAGCAGAATCGCCTCCGCCAGCATTCCGCTGCTGACGTCCTCTTCACCAAGTCGAATCGAGTGCATCGGTGACTGAGTGTTGTCCGCGCCGTCGAGCCGGAATTGGAAGGGACCCACACCAATCAGGTCGCCAGATTCGACGCGAATTTCCGTACTCCGTGCCAGGCGGGTGCCGTTGAGCATGGTGCCGGTCCGACTATCAAGGTCGCGCAGCCGCACGTGCCCATCGCCGGTGCCTGGGTCGGTGCTCCAGACCAGCGCCGCATGTCGACGGCCGATCGTTGGCGTTGGTAACTTGACTTGGCATTCATCCGCTCGCCCGATGACGGTGGGACGGTTGGGGTGGACCTCGAACTGACCGGCAGTGCCGGGGGGACCATCAACCATGGTGATTCGAAATGCCTGTGTCATGGAGGTGAGTGATACTCGTTATGGTCAACCAGCCCAACCGATGCGGCAACATTCGGCGGCAGCGACCGATATGGGTCAGCCCTCGAACAACCACCAACGCTTGCGCGCACGCGCGCCCATGCGTAACCCGAATCGCCGTTGTGTGACTTCCGAGATGAATTCCGCGGCTTCGATGGGATCATCGGTCACCTTCACCAGGCCGCGATCTTCCTTATCGATGGTGCCGTCGGGAATCATGCGCTTCTGAATGAAGTCATCCAATTCGTCCCAGTATTCCTTGCCCATGATGACCACGGGAAAGTCCGCGATCTTTCCGGTTTGCATGAGGGTGAGCGTTTCGAACAATTCATCCATGGTGCCGTATCCGCCTGGTAGCACCACAAAGCCATACGAGTACTTGAGCAGCATCACTTTGCGGATGAAGAAGTAGCGAAAGTCCACGGTTCGGTCGCACCACGGATTCGGTTTCTGTTCGTTCGGCAACAAGATGTTGCAACCAATGCTGGGTGCACCCACTTCGCGTGCACCGCGATTGGCGGCCTCCATGATCCCGGGTCCGCCGCCAGTCATCACAGTAAATCCGCGCCGGCCAAGCTCAGCGCCTACCTGTTGCGCCATGGCGTACCACCGATGGTCTTCGGGGAAGCGTGCACTGCCAAACACCGTCACGCATGGCCCAACAAAGTGCAACTTCCGAAATCCACGAATGAATTCCACTGCAATTCGAATGACTCGCCACAGTTCCTCAAGCCGCGGTCGTGGACCAGCGAGCATCAATTGCTCGGGCGCGGCGTGTGGACCAACAGGGAATTCTTCCGGAGTCATTTCTTGGACGTCTCCCACTCAGTGGTGATGTCCAATTCACGCTCTGCTGTTAGTCCAAGTTGACCCGCCTTCGCGCCCCACACATATTCGCCTGAGTGTTGCCTGGTCCACCAAGCGCGTGCGCGCCGCTGAGCACTGGCCACGATTTCCGGCCCGGGGAATGCGGTCCCTCCAAGGACAAGTAGTTCCATAAATCTGATCGTAGCGAGCTGGAGGGGGAACTTATGAACGTCCGACCGCTGTTATCAAGTCAAAACGAGCAAGTTTGAAATTATCCACATCAGCCATGATCCATCCGTCAACCATTTTTCGCCTCTGTGAGTATGGGAGCACTGAACGGAGCAGGTCGCAGGGAGCGGCCAGCCCCAATGAGGTGATTAATCCGACAGGTCCGTGCGGACCGAGGATTTCCCGGGTGGCGAAAAGAGTGGGCAGTTCGCCCGCAGAAAAGGGAACAGGGATGCAACTTCATTCATTGGCAATGCTCGGGACAGTCGGACTTCTTGCTGGTAGTTCATGGGCAGGCGTGGTCTCGACCGTCGCGTGCACCACCCTCGCTGAGTGGAATGAGTTCGCAACTGAGCCGGGAGTCTTCCCTGCTGGCTGGACCACTGCTACTACCTCCGAATCATTTGAATCGAAGCGCCCGCTGACGCAGGCTTCCATTTCCGGCGGTCTGGGCTGGTCATCATGGACCGCGTCTGCAAGCGCTGGTGACGTCACCCAAGAGTTCGGCGCCATGTCGACTGCTACGGTTGGCACCACGCTGTTCTTCAACTTTGGAGGTAAGCCCGCCGTGCTCGGTGGTCTCCACGGTATCGGTGGAGATTTCGGTTTCATCGACGAGTCTGGCGAGTATCAGCCTGGCCGCATCGAGATCACGCTCTCCAACGGCGCAGCCGTCGTTCAGGAATTCACAGCCAAGACGTCGTTTGCGGGCTTCTGGGTCACTGATCCAGAGGTCACCATCACCGGCCTGAGCCTCAAGCCGCTCGCCAGCATGTACGCAGTATCGACCAGCAATTTGTACTTCGGATTCGCGGGAGTTCCCGCACCAGGCGCATGCGCGCTCTTGGGTATCGCCTCCGTGTTTGCTAGCGGCCGTCGCCGCACCGGCAATCAGTAAATCACACTTCCGACACCTCACACACATTTCGATTTCACAGGGAAACAGGGTACAAACATGAAGAACTTCGCATTCGCAACGATCGCCGCCTGCTCACTCATCGCCTCAGCCAACGCTGGCTACTCCTCGGAAGTCATTGCCTTCTCCGACCTCACGGAATGGCAGAACGCGCCGACTGACGCAGACATCAACCTCTTCGGTGCCGGCTACTCAGCCGAGTACTACACCGAGAACTTCAAGGGTCTCGCCAATGGTATGTCCGTCTCCGGCGGCGCAGACTGGGCAGCATGGACGGCCACGGTGTCGGCTGGTTCACTCCAGACCACCGGCACTGGCCTGTACGCCACTCAAGCGGGCGCCACAGTCACCATGAACTTCACTGCTGATTATCAAATGCCGATGGGTGGCGTGCGCGGCATCGGTGGCGGCTTCCAGTTTGTGAACGCTCAAGGCCAGGCTGTTGCCGGCAAGATTTGGCTGAAGCTCTCCACCGGTGAGTCGATCTTCCGCACCATCAGCTCTGCCAACCAATTCATGGGATTCTGGGTTGCCGATCCGAACCAGACCATCACTTCCTTCAAGATTCAGCCAATGGGAACCGGTGCGGCCTTCTTCGTCGGCGCTGAGACCATGTACCTCGGTACCGCAGTCATTCCGGCTCCAGGCGCCGTCGCGCTGCTCGGCGCGGCCGGTCTGATCGGCGGTGCTAGTCGCCGTCGCACAGTCTGATCTCTGGAAACCTAAGTCCGTACATCACAACGCGCACTCCCATCGGGGGTGCGCGTTGTGTCGTTAGTCACCACCGCATCACCAATACTGATCGAACCGGAAGCCTCCGCCATCATGTGCTGGCCGAATGTCACGCTTGGTCCATCAGCGCGGTAGGTGGCAAGGGTGGTGAGCGGATCGTTTCCCGCAAACTCGCCGGTTGATTGATCGATGGTGATGACTTTGCAGCGTTTGCAAGGGTTACTGACGCGAAATGCTGCGTTGCCAATACGCAGGGTGCGCCAGTGATCATCGGCGCCGGCCGCAGCACCACGCACCACCACATTCGGGCGAAAGCGGTCCATCGGTATGGCCGACGATCCACTGCGCTGCAGCCGCGTGTTCAACTCCTCCAGTGCCGCAGTCGTTGTGAGGAGCAGCGGTGCGGCGTCTGCAAAGCTGACGTGGCGTCTTGGTTCTCCGCGTTTAACACTTGTCAATCGCTCGCAATCATCAGGCATCCACACCAGCTGCGCGGGCGCGCGAAGAACTTCACTCAGCATGCGGCTTGCGTCTGGATCAGCGACGCGAACGTCAACGCAGTCGTCCCAGACGGTGGCGCGGAGTGTTGGGGCGCTGCTGGAAGGGAAGGCAACATCCAACGTGCCCGCTGCACTGGAAATGCGCAGCCCAGCATCGGAAATCGCTGCGCCAATCAGTGCCATCCGTGGGTTCGTTCGTTGTGAGATGAATACCCCATCCTCATCAACAACCATGAAGCGACGGTCATGACGAAGCCCGCGCTCATCAACCGGCCACGTGCGCGGGGAAAATCCTGCCGCGCCCTTGAGTGGATAGACGTGCAGCGAATCCACAACCAGGTGGTTCGTTACGCTCGTGGGTGTTGTGATGGCAGGAGTCATCGCGTACGAACTATACGAGTTACAAAAACACACCGGCCGGTCGCAACATACGACCGGCCGGCGGAAGCTGGAAACAATTTCAATCGCACCGACTCAGGTCGGCTGCGCCTCGCTCTTGCGAGTCTCGTCAGTGCTCTCCGTACCAGTACCGGTGAAGGTCAGGTAGTCCTTGCCGGTCTCGTGCACAGCAACAATCGCGGTGCCTTCGCCGAACTCGCCACTGAGCAGCCGCTCTGCAAGCGGATCCTCAATGAACTGCGCCAACGCGCGACGCAGCGGACGGGCACCGAAATCAGGGTTGTAGCCCTTCTCGATGAGGAAGTCCTTGGCGGGGTCGCTGACTTCCAGGGTGATGCGGCGCCCAGTCAGGCGTTCCTTCAGCTTGGCCAACTCAAGATCAATGATGTAGGTCAGATCCGTCTTGATGAGCGGTCGGAACACGATCATGTCGTCGAGACGGTTGATGAACTCGGGACGGAAGAACTTCTCCGCCTCGCTGAACAGGGCCTTCTTGATCTTCTCGTAGTCCTGGACCTCTTCACGCTTGGTGAAGCCAAAGTTGGCGCCGCCCTTGATGATGTCCGAACCGATGTTCGAAGTCATGATGATGATGGCGTTGCGGAAGTCGATGCGCCGACCGAACGAGTCGGTCAAGTGCCCGTCATCCATCACCTGCAGCAACATGTTGAACACATCCGGGTGCGCCTTCTCGACTTCGTCGAACAGGATCACCGAGTACGGACGACGACGGACGCGTTCAGTGAGCTGACCGCCTTCTTCGTATCCGACGTATCCGGGAGGAGCGCCGACCAGGCGCGACACATTGTGCTTCTCCATGTACTCAGACATGTCGAGGCGGATCATCGCATCTGGGTCGCCGAACATGAACTCAGCGAGTGCCTTGGCCAAGAGGGTCTTGCCGACGCCGGTTGGCCCAAGGAACATGAAGGAGCCCATCGGCCGCTTCGGATCCTTGAGTCCCGAGCGCGCCTTGCGGATCGCGCGGGAAACCTGCTTGACGGCCTCGTCCTGACTGATGACGGACTTGTGCAGTTCCGCCTCCAGCTGCAGGAGACGTGAACTCTCTGCCTTCTCCAAGCGAGTGAGCGGCACGCCAGTCATCTTGCTGACGACTTCGGCGATGACATTCTCATCGACCACGGCATCGACCTCATTCATGCGGTCGCGCCAAGTCTGCTGCATGCGCTCCTTCTCCTTACGGAGCTTCTCGGCCTGGTCGCGCAGCTCGGCTGCCTTCTCGTAATCGGCGTTCTTGACGGCATCGTCCTTCTCAATGGAGAGGCGCTCGATGCGCGATTCCATGTCCGCCAGATCAGGCGGCTTGGTCATGCTCTTGAGGCGCAAACGAGCACCGGATTCATCGATCACATCGATTGACTTGTCTGGCTGCACGCGACCGGTGATGTACCGGCCGGAGAGATCAACGGCAGCGCGGAGTGCGCCGTCGGTGATGCGAACCTTGTGATGCTTCTCATAGCGCTCGCGCAGACCCTGCAGAATCAGGAAAGTCTGATCAGCGTTCGGTGGCTCAACCACGATGGACTGGAATCGACGCTCCAGCGCAGAGTCCTTCTCGATGTACTTGCGGTACTCATCGAAAGTGGTTGCGCCGACGCACTGAATTTCACCGCGGGCCAGGGCTGGCTTGAGCACGTTGGACGCATCGATCGCGCCTTCTGCTCCGCCGGCACCAACCAAGGTGTGCAATTCATCGATAAAGAGGATGATGTTCTTGGCGCGACGCACCTCGTTCATCACTGCCTTGATGCGCTCTTCAAACTGACCGCGGTACTTGGTGCCGGCAACCATGCTGGCCAAGTCAAGCACCACCAGGCGCTTGTCAAACAGAAGATCCGGGACCTCCTGCGCCAAGATGCGTTGCGCAAGACCTTCAACAATGGCAGTCTTGCCGACGCCAGCTTCGCCCAACAGCACGGGGTTGTTCTTGGTGCGACGGCTGAGAATTTGAATCAAACGCTCAATTTCCGGCTCACGCCCGATGACCGGGTCAAGCTCACCGCTCTTGGCGAGTTCGGTGAGATCGCGACCGAACGAATCGAGCGCGGGGGTCTTGCTCTTGCCGCGGCGTGCAGTGGAGCCGCCTTCGGTTGGGCCGGGCTCTTGTGCTTGTGGCTCGGACGGAGCCTGTGGGGCCTCGTCGCGCTCCTGGTCGGCACCAGCGCCGAGAAGGTTCAGGACTTCCTCGCGGACTTCTTCAAGCTTGAGACCAAGGTTCATCAACACCTGCGCGGCAACGCCGTCGTGCTCACGCAAGAGACCGAGCAGCAAATGCTCAGTGCCCACGTAGTTGTGGTTGAGATTGCGCGCTTCTTCGATCGCGTACTCAATGACCTTCTTGGCGCGCGGCGTTTGCGGCAACTTGCCCATGGTCACCATCTCGGGGCCGCTCTTGACGAGCTTCTCCACTTCGAGGCGAACCTTACGCAAATCGATATCGAGGTTCTTCAGGACATTGGCGCCGACGCCCGAGCCTTCTTTCACCAGACCGAGCAGGATGTGCTCAGTACCGATGTACTCGTGGTTAAAGCGTTGTGCTTCCTGGTTAGCCAGGGCCATGACCTTGCGGGCGCGATCAGTGAGTCGTTCAAACATTTCCAGCCTCCTTCGTGGGGGTTGATCCGTTTCGGCGGATCATGCTTCGCTTCAACCTTACGAATTGTTCTCGGGCAATGCTAGGAATTGCAAGAGGGGTTCGTGCAGATATTGAGTGCAATTGGCTTGCCACTCCAAATCCACCGATGGTGGGATCGGTTCGTGGCGCGCGGCTGCTGAGCGATCTCCGCGAATTTCTCGTAATTGGCGCAGATTTCAGGGGCAAAATTCAGCCTCTTGGGCAGCCACTTCGTACCTAAGACACGGTTCACTATGGGTTTGTGCCGCCAGACGACGTTGGAGGTGCACGAACGAGCTACGCTTCCCATCAACCATGGCTGCCTTGGCCCATCTCCCGCGCGCGCTTACTGCCATCATGGCAGTCGGCATCCTGTGCGTGGTGGTGAGTCATGCTGCGAACGGCGCCCAAACGCCCGCACCACCGTCCGCTGCCCCGGCCGGCGCACTGGAACGTCCGATTGAAATTCGCGCGCGTCTCCTCAGCGGTGCAGCCTTCGTTGGAAAGGTGAGCGCGTGGTCCAAAGATGGCATCACTGGATCATTTGGAAATCATGCGTGGACGGATCTGGTGACGGCTGACATGCGCCGTGTCTACATACAGTTGATGGATCGAAAGAATGCGGAGCAATGGACTTCGCTTGGTGAATTGCTGGCAAGTGCGCGTGACGGTGCACAATTTGCTGATGATGCTTTCGCGCAAGCCAAGCGATTGGGAGCAACGCCTGCAGCCATTGACGATGCGCGCACGCGTGGTAAAGCAGCCGGTATCGCGCGCCAAGAACGCGAACGCATGGAAGGCGAGCGTCGCCTACAAGACGCTGTGCTTCCTGACGACGCCACCGCCAAGCCATGGCCAGTGCTGACCGACGCCGAACAGAACAGCGCCATTGACGCCATGCGACAACAGGCCATCGCGGCGATGACCGTGGCCGGCGTGAAGTACGACTCCGTAGAGACGGACAACTTCCTGGTGTATGGGGATATTTCCCGCTTGGAATTGCTGCGTTGGTCGCGTGAGCTAGACGGTCTGTACGCACGCGTTTCGGACATCCTGGCAGTTCCCAAGGGCGTCAAGTTGTTCTGGGGTAAGGCGGTGGTGTTGGCCTTTGATAAGCAAGACACGTTCCGATTAGCCGAGGCGGCGATCTTCAATCACAAGGCGCCCGCGATGTTGCGCGGGGTATGTCATATGAAGGGACCGCAGGTATTTATTTCCATTTACCGCGGCAACAATGAATTGGAGTTCGCTAGCACGCTTGTCCATGAGACCACTCATGGAATTGTGTATCGATACGCAACACCGATTCAGATGCCGGACTGGGCTAACGAAGGATTTGCTGAATGGGTGGCGCGCGCGTGTGTGAAGAACTCCAACGTGGATGCTTCCCGACGCCCGCAAGGGTTAGCGTTCTTCAGGCAGGGCGGTGATGCCACCAAGATCATGGCGCTCAGCGGCAAGGATGGCACCTGGCCGGGCGACAACGCCATCGGTTACTCGGTGGGGTACATCATGGTTGACCTGATGATTGCCGATCG
>JBDKKN010000075.1:0-4297 GCA_039796075.1 Planctomycetota bacterium
AGCCATTCTCGGACCATTTGCCGTCCGCGCTCCGCCCGATCACCGGTCGATGCACCAACTTCGCATTGCGCAATTCCAGTGCAAGAACGCTGCGCCGCAACATGTTGGCATGCGGTGATCCGGGAATGCTCATCGGATTGTCGCTGGTGATGACGGCAAATGTGCTTGACCCCAGCTCACGCTGAATCTGTGCAATGGATTCCGCGGAGACCGGCTCGGTAAGCGGCACCGTCGGGCCGCCCGGAAATTCCAACACCGCTGAGGCGTAATGGTGGTCAATCTCCGCAGCGTGTTCAGCCTGTGCTACTCGGGTGTGCGGCGTTGCTTCAAGTAAGGCGGTCACTTCGGTTTCCGCGTGGGTGAGGCTGGCACCAATCCGTTGCAGCGCTTCTGCGCGTGAGGCATCATTGCCGCGCGAATCAGTGGCGGCGTCAAGTGCGCGCGCAGTCTCGCGAAGGCGTGCTCGAATCACATGGCTCGCTTCTTGAGAAATAGCGTCGCGCGCATGTGCGCTGATGCGTGCACGCGCTGAAGCGCCGTGCGCCGCACGATCCGCAAATTCCCGGGCAGCGCGCGCATCAATCTCTGTGGATATGGAGCGGATCGCTAGGGCGCATGCGAAAGAAGCAACCGCTCCGAGCAGCAAGATGATGGTGTTGGCGCGATGATGGTGGCTGTCAATCCATTCGCTGGTTGGGCGTAGTTCTACGGTCCACAACAGTCCAGCGGCTCCAAAGGTGCCCTCCGGTGGAGGGTCAAGGATGGCCACCCCCTGCACCGTACTTTCGATGGTGACGCGGTCGCTTCCTGGCCCACTGATACTGACGGTCAGCGCAAGGTCGTGAGCAATTCCAGCGCTGATGGGCTGGACGATGGCGGTGGCATCGACCAGCGCCACCAGCACGCGACCGCCTGATGCCGGCGTGGCCATCAGGACATGCGTCCCATGCGCAGTCATTGCTCGGTCGCCCGCGCGCGCCGCTGCGGCGATGCTTCCGAGATTGGACTTCAGTCGCTCAGCCTGCTCCGGCGGAACGGCTGAGCCGGGTTCAATCTCTCCTTGGGAATTCAGCAGTGCAAGCGCCACAGTGCCGCGAAAGTCAATCGCAAATGTGCGTGCGGCGGCGAGCCATTCATCGTTGGGCGCAGCGCCAGATCGTGCGCCCAATTGCGCCGCCGCAGAAAGTCGATCATCCACCGATACATGAAGTGCAGCAGCGATCGCCTCCTGACTGCCCGCGAGGTCAGTGCGACCCACATCGCTCTCGTTCACTTCGGCATACATCCAGAAAATGAGTAAGAATGCCATCAGCGCCGAGAAGGAGAGCCCCGAAAGAAAGGGCAGCAGGGCGCTACGTTTGCGTGCCATAGAGCCCGCTTTCCCGACAAGGAGGCCGCCGCTAACAAACAGTGCAGCGGTTGCAATCGGGCTCACGGACCGAATCATGTGATCCACGCCCGGATAGTCGATCATCCGGTGCTGTGGCATCAATCGTGCCATCACAGCAACGCCGCACAGTCCACCAACGATGGCACCGATCAATATCCAATGCGATCCCGCCGCGCGATCAGCAGCGGGAGGGGTGTTCATACAGGTGCTTCCTCACGCTCAGCGCGGCGTCGCTTCAATTCCGCGTCAATGAAGCCGCCGATGTCGCCATCCAGGACGCGCTGCGGGATCATCATTTCAAAGCCGGTTCGATGGTCTTTGACGCGGTTGTCATAGAACACATAGGAACGAATCTGTGTGCCCCAGCCGCGGTCAACTTTGCCGCCCACTGCGGCGTCCAGCTCAGCTTGACGACGCTCTTCTTCCAGTGCTTCCAGCTTGGAACGCATCACTGCCAGCGCTTGCGCCTTGTTCTGCAATTGATCGCGGAAGGTACTGGCTACCACTTGTAAACCAGTAGGAATATGCGTCACGCGGATGGCACTTGCCACCTTGTTGACGTTCTGCCCACCCGGACCACTGGCGCGGACGAAGGCAATGATTTCCAGATCCTTATCCGGAATGGTCAATCCGTTGTCTTCAAACTCTGGAGTGACATCCAATGTTGCAAAGCTGGTCTGTCGTTTGCCTTCAGCATTGAACGGACTGACGCGCGCAAGCCGGTGCGTGCCACGTTCGCAGTTCATGTACCCGTAGACGAACGGACCGCTGAGGCGATACACCACTTCGGCAAGCCCCACTTCACTACCGGGAAGTCGGTGCATTTCTTCGACCTTGAAGCCCATGGTGTTCCACCAGTACAGGTACATGCGCTCCAGCATCTCGGCCCAATCGTTGGCCTCGGTGCCGCCCACTCCAGCCTGAATGGTGATAAAGCAGTTGCGATGGTCGTGCTTCTCAGAGAGCAGACTCTGCGCCTCAACTTTATCCATGTCCGCAACCATCTGGTGGATTGATTCATCCACTTCGGCCAGGAGTTCGGCATCGTTGCCTTCCTTGGCCATTTCATAGCCGACGGTGGCGTCTTCAAACTTGCGCATCACCACCTCGAGCGGCTCAATCTGCGCGCGCACGATTTTCAGTTGATCGATGGTTTTCTGTGCCGAACGTTGGTCACCCCAGAATTCCGGGGATTCCATCTTGGCCGTCAGTCGTTCACGCTCTAAGACCTTTGTTGGGTAGTTAAAGAGAGTCGCGGATGGTTGTGATCCGCGCCTCAAGGTCGCTTAGTACGGGTTGGTGGGCGTCGTAATGCATTGGGGCAGTGTACGCCTTCAGCGAGCAGCATTTAGGCGCTATAGACTGCGGGACTTATGAAGGTTTCCTCGCGCGTTCACCGTATGAAAGAGAGTTCCACCCTGGCTGTCGCTGCTCGCGCAGCGGCTCTGAAGAAGGAGGGCGCTGATGTAGTTGCCTTTGGAACCGGGGAGCCGGATTTCGACACGCCAAACAACATTAAAGAGGCTGCCATTGAAGGTCTCCGTGCAGGATTGACTAAGTATGTGGCCACTCCAGGCACCATTGAGGCGCGCAATGCGGTCGCAGGGAAACTCCGGGGCGAGAACGGCATCCCGTGCAAGGCTGAGCACATTTCAATTACCGCCGGTGCCAAGCACGCGCTGTACCTGGTTCTGCAGACGCTCATCGATCCAGGCGACGAAGTCGTTCTGCCAACTCCCGCATGGGTGAGCTATCGCCCGCTCATTGAACTGGCGGGTGGACGATGCGTTGAAGTGGCAGGCTCCATGGAGCGCGGATTCAAAGTGCTGCCCGAAGAACTTGCCGCCGCCATGACACCGCGCACGGTGGCAGTGATTCTCAATAGTCCATCCAATCCGTGTGGCATCACCTACACGCCGGATGAGATTCGCGCGCTCTGTGAAGTGATTGCGCGTCATCCAAGCGCAGTGTTGGTGAGTGATGAGATTTACGAGAAACTGGTTTATCCGGAAATTCAGCCTGGATTGCAGCACTTCTCGCCCGGCAGCCTGCCAGCCATGGCTGAGCGCACCATCACCCTGAACGGAATGAGCAAGGCGTTTGCCATGACCGGATGGCGCATTGGATACGTCTGTGCGCCCGGCAGCAGTGGGTTCATTCAAGAACTCATCAAGTTGCAGGGGCAGATGACCAACAACATTCCCGCGTTCTTCATGCCGGCGATCGTTGAGGCGTTGTCTCCGCGCAGCACTGTGCAGGTTGAGGAAATGCGACTTGCATTCGCGCAGCGCGCCGCCGTTGTTGATGAGCTGGTCCGTGCCATCCCGCGCTTCCGATCAGTGCGCTCCACGGGCGCGTTCTATTCGTTCCCATCGATCGCTGCGTGTAAGGGTTTAACGTCAGCAGGTGGGCGCGTTATCACCGATGCGCAGAGCTTTGCTGAGGCGCTTCTGTTGGAAGCGCATGTAGCGTTGGTTCCGGGTGGCGACTTTGGAGACTGCGCTGCCGATCACATTCGCATCACCTTTGCAGCGGAGGAGGCGCTCCTTCGCAAGGGCATGCAGCGCATTTCGGACTTCACAGGAGCCTTGCGATGACCGAAACGGACCCATCATCACTGCAGCAGATTCTTTCGATGGTTGGTTGGGTCCCCACGGTGATCTTTCCGGCGGCCACGGTTGTCAAGTTGTTTGCCATCGCACGGCGTGGTCGGGCCGATGGCGCCACTGCGCTGACGTGGAGCCTCTTTGCCGTTGCCAACGTGTGCCTGTACTTGACGATCGGTGATTGGACGCGGCCGCAGGTGGTCATTTCCACGCTTGGAACGGCGGTATTGCAGGTGGTGGTGGTGGCGCTCGCGCTGAAGTTGCGCGCATCGTCATCTGCCTCCGCAGCCACCAGCGCAGT
>JBDKKN010000076.1:0-3510 GCA_039796075.1 Planctomycetota bacterium
CCGTAGTCAGTGGTGGAAGTGAGGGCAGCTGGGCGATCCTCAGCCTGGGTTGTCCAAACGATTTGACCGGTCGAATTAACGCGCATCACGTAAACGTCGTAGCCCACGCCTGAGAAGTACGAGATGTACTGGTCGCCGTTCGGCGCAGTTGCCATCTTGGTCTGCACGTCATCGTTGGCGGTGGTGACGAGCGCGTCTGGAGTTGCAGGATCTGAGGAGTATTGGGCGGACGCGAGTGGCGCGAGGACCACGAGGGCCGACGCGAAAACGATAGATGTGGTGCTGGAGCGCATGGTGGAACAACCATGCCTCCGTGAACGGGTGCACGCAAGGACCGAAGTTCCATTGTTGTAAATATTTTCACTTGGACGTTGCTCGATCTCATGACAGACTGCACAGATGATGGCGATGAAACCGAGGTAAGAGATTCTTGAAGTCCAAAGCAAAAATCAACCAAGGAAACCCCACTTCCACGCTCGAAGGAGTGGCTTTGGATCGCCCAGAAGTGGGGATTGCCGCTGATTTAGCCTCCTCCCTGCGGCGCATGTTTGCAGAGATACCGGACGCGCCGCGGCGGCCATCGGCGCTCGCCACGCACCTGGGTGTCAGCCGGGTGCTCATCAGTCGGACCCTCGGCGCCATTGCCCTCACCAATCCATTGGACATGCTGCAGCGGGTGCCAGGACCGGAGACCCTGCGCGGCATCGTTGAGGCCGCGGTGACCAAAGGTGCGCCGCAAGCGACGGCGGATGCGGCGATTGATGCCATCGAACAGTTCAGTCGAATCATCCGCGATTCATTCGGCACGCGCGCCGCGCTCAACGCGGCGATCTGCGCCAATCAACCGGACATGCAGCGACGCCTGGAACTTGATAGCCGCTACCGCGTCTTCAAAGGGATGCGTGAGCTGCGCGGTGTCGAGGCCGCCACGTGGCTCTCCACCACGTTCGTGACGCGTAATCATGACAACCCCGACATGCTGTCAGCCACCGTACTGCAAGGATTCATTGCACTGCGGCGTCTGCGAAACGATATTCCGGTGACATTTGCATTTGACGCCATCGGAGCGGTGGCGAACGCGCACACTGACGCAGTGGATGTCCCTTCAAGCACACTGTCGCTTGAGGATCTCTACACCAACAAGCCCGCGGTTCTTGATGTAGACAACGTCGGTGGAAAAATGATGTATCGCCTGCGGCAGTCCGGGCTCGGCAAGCATGCACTCACGGACATGCTGGCCATGGTGCGTGTGCCGGAATGGCGATCGCGATTTGCGCGACCGGATCGACCGCTGGTGGGGCCGTTCGCGCAGCCCACTGCGCCGGTGAAATTGCTGGTCTTTGATCTGCTGGCGCCGGCAGGTACTTTCACCGAAGAATCGCCCTTGCTCAGTGTCTATGCCCCGAGCATGCGCGGCGCGGCGAACCCAAATGATGCATGGCGCGACATCGATCGAGCCTCGGTTCCTGAGACGGTGGAGATTTACAAGCCGGGCGAACAGTCGTTCGAAATGCCTGAAATACCGAACTATCGCCGCATGCTGACGCGCGTCGCCGGGGAGATGCGGCAAGATTTAGACGCGCTGCAACTGTATCGGGTGCGGATGGCGTATCCGGTCTTTGGATTCCAATTCGTCATTTCGCTGCATCTTCCGCCAGGTCCTGCGACGATAGAGTGAGCGTTGCGAACCCGCTGACGAATCGATGCTACGACTGAACGAACTGGCCCTTCCGCTTGAGCACCCTGCCGACGCACTCCGTCCGGCGATTCTGGCGCGCCTTGGTATCCCGTCAGCAGATCTGCTGCGATTTGAAATTTACAAACGGGGCATTGACGCGCGCAAGCCGTACGCCATTCTGTTTGTCTACACGGTGGATGTGGAAGTGCGTGACCCAGACGCCGTACTGGCGCGTGCCAAGCGCAACGCAAAGCTGGGTATCACGCCTGATACGGATTACAAGTTTATTGCGCGCGCCACCGCAACTTCTGCACAATCACCTCGACCGATCGTGATTGGCATGGGGCCAACAGGACTGTTCGCGGGACTGATTTTGGCGCAGTCCGGCTTTCGCCCGTTGATCTTGGAACGCGGCAAGGCCGTACGCGAACGTACCAAGGACACGTTCAAGATGTGGCGGCAAGGCATCTTGGATACGGAATCAAACACGCAGTTTGGTGAAGGCGGCGCCGGCACATTCTCCGATGGCAAGTTGTATAGCCAAGTGAAAGATCCAAAGCACTACGGACGCAAAGTGCTGCGGGAGTTTGTTACGTCGGGCGCGCCCGAGGAAATCCTCTTTGTCAGCAGACCGCACATCGGCACATTTCGGCTTGTGGCAATGGTGGAGCGGATGCGCGCCAAGATCATTGAACTGGGCGGTGAGATTCGTTTCGAAAGCCGCGTCGACGACATTGAATTCGAACACATTGCAGCCGCGAATGGTGGTGCTCGATCACAGCGCGTATGCGGCGTGGTGCTCGCCAATGGCGAGCGCATCGCAACCAATCATCTGGTGTTGTCTATTGGACACAGCGCGCGCGATACATTTGCGATGCTGCATCGCCACCACGTTCACATTGAGGCGAAGCCGTTCTCGATCGGATTCCGCATTGAACATCCACAGTCGCTCATCAATAAATGCAGGTATGGCAGCAATGCAGACAACCCGCTCTTGGGCGCTGCTGATTACAAGATGGTGCATCACGCGCGCAATGGTCGGTCCGTCTACACATTCTGTATGTGCCCGGGTGGTACGGTGGTGGCGGCAACATCAGAAGAAGGCCGCGTGGTCACCAACGGTATGAGTCAGTATTCGCGCAGCGAGCGCAATGCAAACGCCGGCATCGTGGTGGGCATCACTCCAGAAGAGGACTACCCGGGCGACCCGCTTGCCGGCCTTGCATTCCAGCGCTTCTGGGAATCACGCGCGTATGAACTGGGCGGTCGCAACTATGAAGCGCCTGGGCAGCTCGTTGGTGACTTCTTGGCAAAGCGCCCATCCACTGTGCTGGGCACCGTGACTCCTTCATATACGCCCGGGGTACATCTCTGCGACCTTGCCACGGCACTACCTGACTACGCAATTACTGCAATTCGCGAAGCGATTCCTGCATTTGCCAAGCAAATCAAGGGCTTTGACCTGCACGACGCCGTACTCACCGCCGTGGAGTCGCGCACCTCCTCGCCCATTCGGATCACGCGCGATGTTGATGACTTCCAGAGCCTGAACACGCTGGGATTGTTTCCAGCGGGTGAAGGCGCGGGCTACGCGGGGGGAATTCTTTCCGCTGGCATCGATGGAATCAAAGTGGCTGAGGCAGTGGCGCTCAGCATGACCACTGCTTCGTGACAGTCGCATGGCCCTTGGGCGCCGGATACAGTTGAGCGCATATGAACCGCTCCACATGCACTCTCGTCGTGTTTGCGTTGTTGCCGATCCTTGCGCTTGCTGGCTGCAAGACTCCGGAGTGGGTGGTTCCTACTGAGACCGAACGAACTGCGCTGGAGAC
>JBDKKN010000077.1:0-26486 GCA_039796075.1 Planctomycetota bacterium
CGCGCACCATCGTCGCCGTGCGTCCGCTTGGCTACAAGCCCCATGGCTCCGGCACCGCGGCCTTGACCACCGCCACGTTCACTGCACCGCCCGTGGTCGGCACCACCGCCGCGGGACAGGACATTCTGCTGGGCGGATTCAGTGGCCTGTGGATCGATTCCGTTGATGCAACCACCGGCGTGATCACGTTCCTTGCGCACCCGGACCGCGGCCCCAACTGCGAGCCCCTGAATCTGGACGGCGATGCGGCGCTCGAGCGTCCGTTCGTGCTGCCCGCTTACCAGCCGCGCATCTGCACGTTCACCTACAACCCGACGACCAACGCACTCGCGCTCACCGGGCAACTTCTGCTCCGCAAGCCTGACGGATCCCCGCTCACCGGCCTTCCGAACGTGTTCGGTCAGTCCGCTGGTTTGGCGAACACCGATGAGGATCCCTGCGACCTGTTCGGCAACCCACTCGCGCTCGATCCACTGGGCGCCGACCTTGAAGGTTTGGTGCGCACCGCCGACGGCTCGTTCTGGATGTGCGATGAGTACCGACCCTCGCTGTACCGGTTCAATGCGACCGGCCTCATGGTCGACCGCTTCGTACCGATCGGTGCCAACAGTTACGGCGTGACGCTGGGGACCGAGGCGTTCCCTGCGGTGTATGCGCAGCGCCGCGATAACCGCGGGTTTGAGGCGATTGCGGTGTGGGATGACCAGCTGTTCTGCTTTGTGCAGAGCCCGCTCGACAACCCGGACGTGGCAAACGATGCGAACTCGAAAGCCTCGCGGCTGGTGCGGATCGCCAAGTTCAATTCCGTCACGCGCAGCGTCGTTGCTGAGTACGCGTACATCTTGGAGGGCGGCGCCAGCGACAAGCTTGGTGACGCTTGTGCCTTCGGCCCCGGGCGTTTCCTGGTGGTCGAGCGCGACAGCGCTGTCGGTGCGTCCAGCCAGAAGCGCATCTACGAGATCGACCTTGCCGGTGCCACCGACCTCGCAACACTCTCTGCGTCGATCGCTGGTCCCGGCGGAACGCTTGATCGCATGACCCCGGCTCAGCTTGCCGCTGCTGGCATCGTGCCGGTCCGCAAGACGTTGAAGGTTGACCTTGCCGCCGTGGGCTACGCCGCGGTTGGCGACAAGGTGGAGGGTCTGGCAATGCGAGACCCGTCCACGATCTTCGTCATCAACGACAACGATTTCCAGGTGCAGGGCACGTTCGACCGTACCACCGGCCTCTTGACTTCGAATCCGTCGCCTGCGTCGACGGTGCTCGGGATGATCACCTTCTCCGGCAACGGTCTTGATCCCAGCGACCAAGACAGTGCGAATGCCATCCGCGGATGGCCGGTTGACGGCGCCTACATGCCGGACGCGATCGCCGCGTTCCGGTCCAGTGGCCAGGATTACTACGTGACCGCCAACGAGGGCGACGCCCGCGAGTGGGGCAGCTTCGTCGACGGCACGACGGTGGCTGCAGTCACGCTTGATAAGCACGTGTTCCCCGGACGCAACTGGCTGCGCGGCAATGCGCGTTTGGGCCGCCTGCAGATCCGCAAGGACCTGGGTGACCTTGACGGCGACGGCGATTTCGACCGCATCGTGTCCTACGGTGGCCGTGGCTTCACCATCTGGGCCGCGGACGGCAGCCGTGTGTGGGATTCCGGCGATCTGCTTGAGCAGGTGACGGCAGCCGCGTATCCGCTCTACTTCAACGCAAGCCACACCAACAACACGCGCGACAATCGCAGCCGATCGAAGGGTCCAGAGCCCGAGGGTGTGACGGTCGGCGTCGTCGCAGGCCACCAGTTTGTCTTCGGCGTCTCGGAGCGGGTCGGCGGCTTGTTTGCCTTCTGCGTGGACAACCCCGCATTGCCGAGCTTCGAGGGTTACCTGAACAGTCGCATCTTCACGGCACTTCCATCGAGCGGCAACGCCGGCGACTTGGGCTCCGAGGGCGTGTGCTTCGTCCCCGCTGCGCAATCACCGAACGGCTATCCGCTGGTGCTCGTGGCAAACGAAGTCAGCGGCACGTTGTCAGTCTTCCAGGTGAACGCTATCTGCGACGGCATCGGCGACCTGAATGCCGATTGCATCGTCAACGGGCTCGACCTTGCCCTGCTCTTGGGGGCATGGGGACCATGCACGTCACCGTGTCCCGCCGATCTGGACGGAAACGACTCGGTTGACGGTGCCGATCTCGCATTCCTGCTGTCTAAATGGGGCTGAACAATTCCAACAATGTCCGAACGGCACCTGCATCGGTTCTGAACACATTGCTCACAGAGGTGGTTTAGTTTCTTGGCACACGGAGGTTTGGTTTAAGGGGCAACGTGACGTTTCAAACGTCCACGGGCATTCGTCTTTTGTTTCGTTTCCTTTCCCTTTCCCTTTCCCTTCTTCGGAGCCATCTCAATGCGTTACTCCCTTCTCTCGGCCCTCGTGGTCACGTCTGTCATTGTTCCCGCCGCGCACGCCGGCATCGTCATCACTGAGGTAATGAGTTCGAGCGGCACCGGCGGAACTCCCGACTGGTTTGAAGTCACCAACGACGGCAGCTCCGCCGTGAGCCTCACCGGCTGGAAGATGGACGATGGTTCCTTCAACATCGCCGCCGCAGTTGCCCTCAGCGGCATCACCTCGATCGGCGCCGGTGAGTCGGTGATCTTCATCGAAAGCACAGCGGGCGCGGGCGTCGCTTCCTTCCGCACCTTCTGGGGCGGCCTTACCAACGTGCAGGTTGGCTACTACTCGGGCAGCGGGGTCAGCCTGAGTTCCGGCGGCGACGGCGTCTGCTTGTTCAACAACCTGAGCGTCAACGTGAACCAGGTCAGCTTCGGCGCCGCAACTACCGGTTCCAGCTTCTTCTGGGGCTGGGATGCGCAGGGTGCGCTCGACCCGAACTATTCGGCTGTGGTGAGCACCGTCGGAACGATCGGCACGCAGGTCGGATTCGTGTCCGCGGATGCGGTGGGCAACATCGGCTCGCTCGGCACTGCGATCGCGGTCCCCGGCCCGGGCGTGGCCGCTCTCGCGGGTCTCGCGCTGGCGATCCGCAGCCGTCGTCGCGCCTGATGCAGACGTTGGTGTGATTTGATATCCGATCCCGCGGGTCGCGTGTGCGGCTCGCGGGATCGGTCGTTTTGTGACTCCGTCGGCGGTGCGGCCCGCCCTCACGGGCTCGGAAGGCGGCCGAAGATCAGGTGGTACGTCCCCATCGCCAGGAACATGGCCGAGGCCACGATGGCCACCACGAGCACGGATGCAGCGAGGAGCTGCTTGGTAGTCGGGCCGGTCTCTCGCGAGGCGGTTTCGGTGGCGGAAGCGTCGCTCCACTCGCCGGTGGGTGATGCGGCGGACTTGCTTGCGTTCGCCGGCTTTCCGCTGCGCAGACGCACGAGCCGTGCGGGTTCCACCAGCTGATCGCTCAGCTCGCCGAGGGCCACCGTCGCCAGTTCCGCGTTCAGCGTGGTGGCGTTGCGCTCACCGGCCCACAGTGCGATGGAACGCGCCAGCCGCAGCGTGCGGACCCCAGAGTTCACCGCGAACTCGGCCAGCTTCGCGAGCGCTTCCGTGTCCGACGAAAGCCCCACGCGGCGCAGCGTGCGGTCGATGCGCAAGGATTCCGTGCTGGCGGTGCGCGTCGTGTACAGGACCATTTCCGCCCAGGAGGTGCACGCATATCCCTCGGCGTTGGTGTCGCGCGTGGTGGCGATGATGGTGAACTGGCGGTACGGCTCGTCGGCGCCCGCGCGCTTCCAGCTTTCGCCCGAAAGCGCCCACGGCGGCGTCGGCATCTTCCGCACCCGGTCACCCTGCGCCACGCGGCACAGGTCGCTGCTGATGGCCCACTGTCCCTCCAGGTTGCCGACCAGGACCACCGCCCCGCGAGGCACCGTCATCAGGATGTCATGCAGTTCGTCCGGCCCCTGGAGCGAGGCAGGGTTGATGCAGACGAGCGGCGCCCCCAGCTCCCGGGCCACGGTGGCGGCGATGGTCTGTTTGCCGCTGTCGGCGGGCCCGATCAGCAGCAGGTGGGGAAAGCGCTGTCCCGTCTCCAGGCTCGCCTGCACCACGCGCGCAAGCGTTGCTGCCAGGCCCGGCGCCTCTGACATGTGGTTCAGCGTGGGTGCCTGCAGTTCGAGCAGCGAGGGCAACTGGACGGGCCCGGATCGTTGATTTGCCATGGTGCCTCCGGAGGGGTGCTTGGACGTGAGCACTATACGGAGGGCGGGCGGGGGAGGTTGCGGGTTGGGGCTGAATCTCGTTCGCAGATGTCGTGGCGTGTTCATTGCCGCCGCCGATTCTTGCACCAACTGGCAGATAGGAATTTCACCATCGCATTCGTTCAACTGCATTCCGTGTGGCGACCGATGCTGTCATGAGTGCGTTCCAGGATGGGACGCCGCGCCTGCGCTAGGAGGGAACCATGGGCACTGAGCATCCGCACACAACTTGGGGTACGTCGCATCGATGGCATCTGCTGCCGCTGATCGCGGTGGTCTTTCCGCTGGTCGCGTGGTTCGTGCTGGTGGGTGCGCCCGCGATTTCGGATGGCGAGCACATTGGCGGGCCGTTGCCGGATTCCGAGACGGCGCCGCCACCGAGCACGCAGGATCCGCGCCGTGTCCCGGCCACTGGATTCCGGGGCCAGTTGTTGCTTCAAAGTCTTCCGCCAGGGTCTGTGGGCACGCTTGTCAATCTCGCGCCAGCGGACTACCGCTACGTGCCGCTCTTACGTGACGATGTGAGCGACGTCCGCATCGCGCGCCTGCTGTGGTCGATCGTCGAGGGCCGATTTGGCGAGCCGCTGGGCGAAGAGCTCGACGGCTGCGGGCCGGCGGCGGCAGAGTTCGCCATCTACCTCGCGGGTCGATCGCTCGCGGAATCACGCAACCTGCCCGGCGCGCGGGCGACGTGGCACGCGCTCCTTGCCATGCCGCCTGCCGACCGGGTGTGGCGCTCGACATGGGCTGCGTTCATGATCGGACGCTCGTACCAGTACGACGATCCCGAGGAGGCGATCCGCTGGTTCCGGCGTACGCGCGAGCTTGCCGCGGAGGGGTTCGCCGATTCGCTCGGGCTTGCGAACTCGAGCATCGGCTGGGAGGCGTGCGCGGAGCTCGACCTCCACCACCACCCGCGCGCCATCCGGCTGTACCTAGAGCACAAGGCAGCTGGGGACCCGACCTCGTTTGAATCGCTGGGTTTCGCGTCGCGGTGGGCGCTCAGAGCGCCGATGGAGACGCTCGTCGAATACGCGCGCGATCCGGTCATGCGGCCGGTGATCACCGATACCGCGGAGCGCCTGATCTACAGCTACCCATTGGAGTACGCCAAACCCACGCGCGACCGATGGCGGCAGGCATTGGTACTCGCGGATGCGGCGCAGGGGCAGCGGTGATTGGCGGATTGGCTGTTAGGGCGGCGTGGATGCGTGGAGATTGGGCGTCGGCTGGAGTGCATCGGACACCACTATTTCGCGGCAACCGAAGTTTTCGTTCTTCGCTTGCTACCCATGCCTCTCTGGATCGGTTGTCATGCTTGAGTTGGTGAAGTGGGGCGGTTACGGATTGATGAGGTTCAGCGGGCAGGTTGATGGTGAGATGTCTTGGCGAGTTGCGTTGCCCCAGTCGTTGAGGACTTGCGCTAGGTCGGAGCCGTCGACCTTGCTGTCGAAGTTGATGTCAGAGCGCGCCTGTAGTCCATCCGTGAAACTCGAAAACTGGAACCACTGCGAACTGCACCCCACATTGCCGCCGCAAGCACCTCCCGATGCATTGGCATCAATCCGCTTGTAATCAAGTCGACCATCTGACCAGGCGCGGATTACCACCGGACGAATGGCTGAGTAGTTGTCGCTATATGTGCTAGATCCATACCAAACAATCGTCGGCTCTAGTGGTACCTGCGCCGTCGCTGCTGCGACGACAGCCGCAACGTGCGTCGAACCGGCTTCGGCTCGTGGCATCACGCGGTCGATGATTGGGTAAGAGGCGAGGCAAAGTCCAAGTACGCATAGTCCGGTTCCAGTCGAGATGTTCTTCATGGTGTCTCCGTGGTTGGTGTGCGTGATTCAGTTGGGGCAGGGACCCCAGTTAGAAAGCAGATAGCCGAGGTCTGCGCCGTCGACTTTCCCGTCGCGATTGATGTCAGCACTCGGTAGTGCTGGGTTGACTGGTCCCCAGAACGCGAGCAGCGCGCCGAGGTCTGCGCCGTTGACTTGGTGGTCGACGAACAGATCCGCGAGGCACTGGCAGGTGTCGGGAATCGTGTCGAGATTCAAGTCCGGCGCGCCGCCGGCGATTTCACACACGTCGCCTACGCCGTTGTTGTTGCAGTCGGCTTGCGTTAGATTGAAGATGGTGGGGCAGTTGTCGGTGGAGTCGGGGCGTCCGTCGCCATCAGTGTCGATAGGTAGCGTTCCCGCGATTGCGACGGTGTGGAAGCCCCCCCCCGCGATGCTCGAGCATGGGACGAGATCCGCGGGCGGGTTGCACTGGCCGTAGTTTGGAAATGAATCCGTGTTGTTCAATCCTGCTCCCCAACAACGGACGCTTCCATCGATTCGAAGTGCGATGGTGTGATATTGGCCCCCTGCGACGCTTGAGCATGGACCGAGATCCGCGGGCGGATTGCACTGGCCGTAGTTTAGATTTGAATCCGGCTTGGTCAATCCTGCTCCCCAACAACGGACGACGCCATCGCTTCGGAGTGCGACGGTGTGGAAGCCCCCCCCCGCGATACTTGAGCACTCACCGAGGTCAACGGGCGTGTCGCACTGGCCGAGGATGTTCACTCCCCAGCACCGGACGCCGCCATCGCTTCGGAGTGCGATGGTGTGGTAGTAGCCCCCCGCGATGCTCGAGCACGCACCGAGATCCGCGGGCGTGGCGCACTGGTTGTAGCCGTTCCATCCCCAGCACCGGACGCCACCATCGCTTCGGAGTGCGATGGTGTGGAAGTAGCCCCCCGCGATGCTTGAGCACGCACCGAGGTCAACGGGCGTGTCACACTGGCCGTAGTCGTTGTATCCCCAGCCCCGGACGCTGCCATCGCTTCGGAGTGCGATGGTGTGGAGTACGCCCCCTGCGATGCTTGAGCATGGACCGAGATCCGCGGGCGGATTGCACTGGCCGTAGTCGTTATATCCCCAGCACCGGACGACGCCATCGCTTCGGAGTGCAATGGTGTGGAGTTGGCCCCCTGCGATGCTTGAGCACGCACCGAGGTCAACGGGCGTGTCACACTGGCCGTAGTCGTTGCGTCCCCAGCACCGGACAAGACCATCAGCGCACGCGGTCTGCTCCAACCCAACACCCCCCGCCGTCGCAAGAAACGCAGCGACTAGCCCCGACCGCGTGAGGAGTGGACTAGTTCGCCCGGTTTGATTTGATTGTGCCATAGCGTTCAAAGGTACTACGGCAGGCGTGCGAAGCCAACAACAATCCCGTGCGCCGCGCCGTTCGTCGTCATTTACTTGCGTCCGCCGGCTGGCGTTAGCGCAGATACGGACGCAGGGCGGTCTGGTAGCGGTCCTTGCATGATGTGTAGTTCGGTCATAGGTGCGAACCTAGCCGGGGTTCCGAGTGTGCTCTGAAGCGCTATGCCCCACAGACCGCTTTCGCGAGCAACGTCTGAACTTTATAGACATCTACGCCCTTTGAGAACTTCTGGCTGACTGGCTCTGGCGAACCTGAAACCCAGATTTTTAGTTCCGCATCAAGGTCAAATGTTCCAGCCGTTTCAATCGAAAATTTCGTGATGCTCTTATAAGGAACACTCAAGTATTCGAGTTTCTTGCCAGTTAGTCCCTGCTTGTCAACTAGGAGAAGTCGGCGACCTGTGAACATGAAGACATCGCGTACGAGCCGATAGCCACAGAGAATGCACTCATCCTTCATCAGGAGGCGCGCAAACTCAGTTTGGAGTTCTGCAGCAGGGACTTCGGATGCATTGCCGAGGACTGCATTCAGTAGTTTCACTTCAGTTCACCTTCGCTTTCTTCATTCCTCGCGGTGCTCTCGTTACTCCGGTTCCAGTCGAGATGTTCTTCATGATGTCTCCGTGATTGGTGTGAGTGGTTCTTCAGCGAAGAAAGAAAGAGGAAAGAGAGGAAAGGAAAGCAATCAGGGGTTCCTCGCGACGCGAAAACCGATGCGGTAGTTCGGTTCGTCGGGCGAGTTGCCGCCGCGGTCCGAGGAGCGCACATTGCCCGTGACGTTGCCCCAGGAGCCGCCGCGGAACACGCGGAACGAACCAGATACCGGACCAAGCGGGTTCGTCTGCGCCCCGCTCGAATATCCCTCAATCCAATCATTCACCCACTCCTTCACGTTGCCTGCCATGTCATGCAAGCCCAGTGCATTCGCCGCCTTGCCGCCGACGGCGTGTGTCTGGCTGCCGGAGTTTGAGCCGTACCACGCAATCGTCCCCACCTGATTGTCATCGTTCGTGCCATTCGGATACCCCGGCATCGAGTGGAACGCCGTCGTCGTTCCTGCGCGATACGCATATTCCCACTCCGCTTCGCTCGGCAGCCGCATACCCGTTGCACTCAGATAGCCCTGAATGGTGTTCCAACTCACTTGCTCCACCGGGCGGTTTGCAGAGTCAGGCTGTCCGGCGAAGTAACTCGGATTGCTCGTCATCGTCGCCGTCCACTGAGCCTGCGTTACTTCGTAACGACCCATATAAACAGCCTGCGTCAGTGTCACTTGGTGCGTCGGGCTCTCGCTGGATTCACAGCCATACTGAGTCGACGCGCTGCATCCCATCGTGAAAGTTCCAGATGGCACCACCGACATCTCGATGTTGGTTCCGTTGTCCCGCACCCGCCACGCTAGGCCGCTGGCTGAGATGGCGGCTCGGAGGGTGGCATCCGTGACCACCGCTGGGTCTGGGGTTGCTTCCACGAGTGTCGCCCAACTAGGAACCGTTACTGGTGAGCATGCACCCCAAACCCCAAGCAGCAGACCGAGGTCCGCTCCGCCGACGATTCCATCGCCATTAAGGTCTCCGCTGCCTGTTTGACCCCATTGGCCTAAGAGAATCCCGAGGTCTGCCCCGGTCACTGTGCGATCCGCATTGAGATCACCTAGGCATGACTGCGCCATCGCGGGAAGCGCTAGCAAGCACACTGCAACGGCAGGACAAACTTGAATGGCGAAGTACTTCATGGGGTCTCTGTAGTGGTGTGATTGACTCAGTTTGTGCAAGGGCCCCAAGACCCAAGTAAGTATCCGAGGTCTGCGCCGTTGACAAAGCCATCTTTGTTGATGTCGGCATTCGGTAGCGCGGGGTTGACTGGTCCCCAGAACGCGAGCAGCACGCCGAGGTCTGCACCGTTAACTTGGCGATCGACGAACAGGTCCGCGAGGCACTGGCAGGTGTCCGGAACGGTGTCGCCGTTGAAGTCGGGTGCGCCGGCAGCAAGTTCGCATGCGTCGCCGACGCCGTTGTTGTTGCAGTCGGCTTGCAGCGGATTGGCGATAGCGGGGCAGTTATCGGTGGAGTCGGGTCGACCGTCGCCATCGGTGTCGGTAGGTTCGATTGCGATGGTATGGGCGTAGCCCCCTGCGACGCTTGAGCACGTCCCGAGGTCGCTGGGTGTGTTGCACTGCCCGTACTTGTTGTATCCCCAGCATCTGACCGCCCCGTCGCTGCGGACTGCGATGGTGCAGTCGTAGCCCCCTGCGACGCTCGAGCACGTGCCGAGGTCGCTAGGTGTGTTGCACTGACCATAAGTGTTGCGCCCCCAACATCGCACGATTCCATCGCTTCGGATAGCGATAGTGTGGAAGGCCCCCGCGGCAATGCTTGAGCAGTTCCCGAGATCGCTCGGCGGGTTGCACTGGCTATAGGTGTTATATCCCCAGCATCGGACTAGTCCATCGCTTCGGAGTGCGATCGTGTGGGCGCTCCCCCCTACGACCGTTGAGCAATTTCCGAGGTCGTTCGGCGTGTTGCACTGGCCAACGCGGTTGTCTCCCCAGCATCGGACGTTTCCATCGATTCGGAGTGCGATGGTGTGGTAGGCGCCCCCCGCGACGTTTGAGCATGGACCGAGATCCGCTGGCGTGTCGCACTGGCGATACTGGTTCCGTCCCCAACAACGGACGGCGCCATCGCTTCGGATTGCGATTGTGTGATCCCAACCCGCCGCGACGCCTAAACATGGTCCAAGGTCTACGGGCACGATGGACTGACCGAATTCCGTGTACGAGCCACTAGTAATCGTTGTTCCGGCCCCCCAGCATTGGACGAGGCCATCGCTTCGGATTGCAATGTTGTGTCCGAACCCTCCCGCGATGCTCGAGCACGCCCCCAGATCGCTTGGCGGCGTGCACTGGCCATAGCCGTTGTTTCCCCAGCATCGGACAAGCCCGTCAGCCTTCGCACTTTGTTCGCTCGCAACAAGCCCAGTCGTCGCAAGAAACGCAGCAACAAGACCCCTATGGATTGTCTGCGGTCGATGCCGCGTCCAACGTGGACACTTCTTCATTTGCTCTCCGTGGTGGTCTGAGTAGTTCAGTTTGTGCAAGGACCCCAAGCATTGAGCAGATATCCGAGGTCTGCGCCATTCACGACGCCGTCGCGATTGATGTCAGCACTCGGCAGTGCTGGGTTCACTGGTCCCCAAAACGCGAGCAGCGCGCCGAGGTCTGCGCCGTTGACTTGGTAGTCAACGGACAGATCCCCGAGACACTGGCAAAAATCAGGGATCGTGTCGTGGTTAAAGTCTGACGCACCGGCAGCGATTTCGCACACGTCGCCGCTGCCGTTGTTGTTGCAGTCGGCTTGCACCGGATTCGCGATGGTGGGGCAGTTGTCGCTGGCGTCGGGGCGGCCGTCGCCATCGGTATCGAGTGAAGACGATGCTTGGACAGCGATTGTTGTTGAACCACCCGACACGACGATCGAACACGAGCCAAGATCTGGCGGCACGTAGCACTGTCCGTAGTCGTTCAATCCCCAACATCGGACGGTGCCATCGTTCAGGAGCGCGATTGAGTAGGAATGCCCTGCCGCGACGCTAGAGCAGGGTCCGAGGTCACTTGGCGTGTCGCATTGGCCCGCCCAGTTGTATCCCCAGGCGCGGACACCTCCGGTGTTTCGGAGAGCGATAAAGAAAGCACCTCCTACTGCAATGCTTGAGCAAGGTCCGAGGTCTGCGGGGACGTAGCGCTGGCCGTACTCGTTGTCGCCCCACAATCGAACTTGTCCATCGTTCCGCAGCGCCATCGTATTGGTATTCCGGCCCGCCACGAATGAGCATGGTCCGAGGTCAGCGGGCGTATCGCACTGACCGTCGTCGTTGAGTCCCCAGCATCGGACGCCACCATCGCTTCGGAGTGCGATGGTGTGAGCCCATCCCGCTGCAACCATCGTGCAAACTCCGAGGTCTACGGGGACGCGGCACTGTTCTCCGAAGGAGTTGTCTCCCCAGCACCGAATTGTGCCATCGATTCGGAGTGCGATGGAGTGGTAGTTCCCCGCCGCGACACTTGAGCAGGATCCAAGGTCAGCAGGGACAAACGATTGACCGTAGTTCGGGTAGGAATCATTCGTCGTTCCTGCGCCCCAGCATCGGACCGCGCCATCGCTTCGCACGGCGATGGTGTGGTGTCTTCCTCCCGCGACGCTTGAGCATGGTCCGAGATCGGCAGGCGTGTAGCACTGGCCGTAGGCGTTGTATCCCCAGCAACGGACGATGCCATCCGCACACGCGCTCTGCTCCACCGCAACAACTCCTCCTGTCGCAAGAAATGCAGCAACAATCCCCGTGGGCGTGAGGAGTGCATTCATGCGCCCGGTGTGTTTCGTTTGCGCCATAGCACCGAAAGGTACTACGGTTGGCTCGCGAAGCCAACAACAAACCCATGCAAGGCGCGGTTCCTAGTCATTTCCTTGCAGTCACCGGCTGGCGGGGGCGCAGATACGGACGCAGGGCAGCCCGGCCGCAACTGAACCCAACCCAACCAAGCGTCTGCTCAGCTGGACCAGCGGTTCAGTTGACGACGCCCCAGTGTGAGAGCAACTTTCCGAGGTCAGCACCATCGATGCGTTGGTTGCCATCAAGATCGCCGTAGGGTGGATTTGTGATTCCCCATACGGACAGAAGGCCTCCAAGGTCGGATCCGTCGATACGGCCGTCGAGGTTGAGATCTCCGTACAGCAGTTCGCAGGAGTCGAGTTTGCCGTTCTGGTTGTCATCTTCGGCTCCGGCGGTGATATCGCAGGAGTCGGGCTTTCCGTTCAGGTTGCAATCGATGGCGGTACCAGTGGCGATGTCGCAGGCGTCGATGCTTCCGGAGTTGTTGCAATCGAGGGCGGGGTTGGTTGCGATGTCGCAGATGTCGAGTGTTCCGGATTGATTGCAGTCAAGCACAGGATTGGTGATGGCATCGCAGGAATCTGGGATTCCGTTGCTGTTGCAATCGAGTGAGGGGTTGCTTGCAATATCGCAGGAGTCTGGGATTGCGTTATGGTTGCAGTCTTGCACCATATTCTGTGAGATCTCCCACGCGTCGGGCAGGTTATTGTTGTTGCAATCGGCCTTGCATTCGTCGGGGATGCCGTTACGGTCAACATCATTACTGCCGCCACCCACTGCTACATCGCAGGAATCTGGTCGTGCGTTGGAGTTGCAGTCTAGGACGAGGTTGTTTGCAAGTTCGTATGTATCTGGCAGGCTGTTACCGTTGCAATCGATTTCGCAGGCATCCAGTCTTCCGTTGAGATTGATGTCTACTGCGCCTTGAGCAATTTCGCATGAGTCAAGAAGCAGGTTATTGTTGCAATCGCGGGTGGCCGGGTTGCTGGCAATATCACATTCATCATCGAGACCATTGGCATTGCAATCAATGGTGTCGCGGTTGTAGTTGAGTGTCACAGTCAGAGTGGCAGCAGAACAACCGGCGCTCGTGGCGTTCAGGGATGGCTCGATTCGCACTGTTAGTTCACCGTCGGTGGTGAGTTTGAGGAATTGCGCAGGTGGAATGGTGAATGTTGCGGTGCTGAGTGACGCAGCGCAGTTGGTTGCGCCTGACCCTGATCCGAAGATGTTTGTAGCGAGAGTGACGCCATCAATCTTGAGTGAGAGGAACTTGGTCGCTGTTCCGAGATTGCCACGAGCGTTGACGGTGATCGTTGCGCCATTCGACGATGTTTGAATGCCAGTCGCAGTCCATGAACGGGGATTTGCGAACGAGAATGGTGCGAGTTCGGGGCTCACGGGGGCGTTGACGCCGGCGATGCATTGGAGTGCGATGGTGTGGATGCCGCCACCTGCGATGCTGGAGCATGGTCCGAGATCAGCCGGCGTGTTGCACTGGTCGTAGGCGTTCCATCCCCAGCACCGGACGCCGCCGTCGATTCGTACTGCGATGGTGTGGTATCCGCCCCCCGAGATGCTGGAGCACGCACCGAGATCCGCGGGCGTGTTGCATTGGCCCCTGTCGGTCTTTCCCCAGCACCGGACGCTGCCATCGCTTCGGAGTGCGATGGTGTGGTAGCGGCCCCCCGCGATGCTGGAGCATGCACCGAGATCCGCGGGCGTGTTGCACTGGCCGTCGCCATTGAATCCCCAGCACCGGACGCTGCCATCGCTTCGGAGTGCGATGGTGTGGTACATGCCCCCCGCGACACTTGAGCACGCACCGAGATCGCCCGGCGTGTAGCGCTGGCCGTAGTTGTTGAGTCCCCAGCACCGGATGCCGCCGTCGATTCGTACTGCGATGGTGTGGTATCCGCCCCCCGCGATGCTGGAGCATGCACCGAGATCCGCGGGCGTGTAGCACTGGCCGTAGTTGTTGAATCCCCAGCACCGAACACCGCCATCGCTTCGGAGTGCGATGGTGTGGCTTCCGCCCGCCGCGACGCTTGAGCATGGACCGAGATCCGCAGGCGTGTTGCACTGGCCCCAGTAGTTGTATCCCCAGCACTGGACGCTGCCATTACTTCGGATTGCGATGGTGTGGCGATAGCCCCCCGCGACGCTTGAGCACGCACCGAGATCCGCGGGCGTGTTGCACTGACCGTCGTTGTTGTATCCCCAGCACCGGACTATGCCATCAGCGTGCGCGTTCTGAGCCACCATCCCTGCGCCGGTCCCTGCAAGGAACGCAGCCACTAGCCCTGACTTGGCGAGGAGTGCACAAGGCCGCCCGGAGTCTTTCGATCTGTTCATAAGTTCGAAAGGTACTACTGTTCTCACCGGAATCCAACAACAATCCCGTGCCCGGGACGCATCAACCGCTCTTAAAAGCGCAGCAACCGAGGCCTGGGCCTCGGTTGCAAGCTTGAGAGCGGGTGAAGGGACTCGAACCCTCGACGTCCACCTTGGCAATCGCCTCGCATTCGACCTTGATTGGCCTTCCTGCATTCCTAACGCGGTTGAGAGTACAGAAGTCGTGCTGTTTGTGCCATGTGTTTCGCCGTATTTCCGTACACGGTACGGAAGTTGGGGAGGGATCAAGCGCGTTAAATGAGCGCGGTCAACGGTCGCGCTTCTCAAGGATCCCGAGTATCTGAATCAGTATGGCCGCGTTTAAGAACAGCATCCCGGCGGTAAACGGGTCCCACACTCGCATGAATGTTGCGGCTCCGCCACCTGTACTTCGCTCGCCAGCACCAGCACATTGATACAGGCTGCATGCGAGGAATGCGATTGCGATAAGTGTGTATGCAAACCGAGTGCGCACGAGCGGCTTTACTGGTGTGCTCGGGCTAACGGTCGGCTGAACGGGGACGGGGCTGATCGGTGGAGGTGGCACTAAAGCCGGGATTGGCTCCATGAACAGTCCCGGTACGGATGCTGCGCGTACCCATTCGGTCGATCCCTCTTCAAGCAGAAAGGAATCCGGCTTGATCTTTCCTGCCTTGACGTAATCGCGCAGCCGACTAAAGCCGTACGGTCCGTAGGGCTTCTTATCAGGGCCGCCGACATACCAGCGGGATTCGTCAGTCGGCAATAGAACTCCTTGGCGAGTGGTTTACGGATTGATGAGGTTCAGCGGGCAGGTTGACGGTGGGATGTCTTGGCGGGGGGCGTCGCCCCACATGGCTAGGACTTGACCGAGGTCTGCGCCGTCAACTTTGCTGTCGAAGTTGATGTCGGCGGAGGCGTTGTAGCCAGAGTTGGGGTCAGAGATGACGAGCCACTCTCCAACACAAGGGAGCGTCGCGGTCGGTGAGCAAAAGGTATTCGAACCTGCTTGGCCGTTAACGCGCCGCATCTCTACTTTCCCATCAGACCACGCACGCACAAGCACGTACACCTCGTTGTACAGGTTAGTGCTCCACGAGTACCAAACAATCGTCGGCTCCGGCGGAACCTGCGCCGTCGCTGCTGCGACTACAGCCGCAACGTGCGTCGCACCGGCTTCGGCTCGTGGCATCACGCGGTCGATGATTGGGTAAGAGGCGAGGCAAAGTCCAAGTACGCATAGTCCGGTTCCAGTCGAGATGTTCTTCATAGTGTCTCCGTGTTGGTGTGAGTGATTCAGTTTGTGCAGGGACCCCAGTTTGAAAGCAGATAGCCGAGGTCTGCGCCATTGACGAGGCCGTCGCGATTGATGTCGCTGATAGTTCCAGCATTCGCTAGCCCCCACTGCGAGAGAAGAGCGCCGAGGTCTGCACCGTTAACTTGGCGATCGACGAACAGGTCCGCCAGACACTGGCAAGTATCGGGAATCGTGTCGTGGTTGAAGTCGGGCGCGCCGGCGGCAATCTCGCATGCGTCGCCTACGCCGTTGGTGTTGCAATCGGCCTGCGTTGGGTTGGCGACGGTGGGGCAGTTATCGTTGGAGTCGGGGTATCCGTCGCCATCGGTGTCGAGGGATGGTGGACCTGCGATTGCAATGGTGTTGAAGTAGCCCCCGGCAACGCGTGAGCATGGACCGAGAGCAGCGGGCGTGTCGCACTGACCGTAGTAGTTGTTGCCCCAGCATCTGACGGTCCCATCGCTTCGGAGTGCGATGGTGTGCCATCCGCCCCCCGCGATGATTGAGCATGAGCCGAGGTCCGCGGGCGTGTTGCACTGGCCGTCGAAGTTGGCTCCCCAGCATCGGACGCGTCCATCGCTTCGGAGTGCAATGGAGTGGGAGTAGCCTCCCGCGACGCTCGTGCATGTCCCGAGGTCGCTTGGCGTGTAGCACTGACCGTAGTTGCTGTCTCCCCAGCACCGGACGCTGCCATCTCGTCGGATTGTGACGGTATGTACCATTCCGCCCGCGACGCTTGAGCATGGACCGAGATCAGCCGGCGTGTTGCACTGGCCGTAGTAGTTCCATCCCCAGCACCGGACGCCCCCGTCGATTCGGAGCGCGATGGTGTGGTATCCGCCCCCCGCGATGCTGGAGCATGAGCCGAGGTCCGCAGGCGTATTGCACTGGCTGTTCTCATTGCGTCCCCAGCATCTGACCGCGCCATCGCTTTGGATTGCGATGGAGTGGTAGTAACCCCCCGCGACGCTTGAGCATGGACCAAGGCCGCCGGGCGTGTTGCATTGGCCAAAGTCGTTGCGTCCCCAGCATCGCACGGTGCCATCGGTTTGGAGTGCGATCGCAGTATCCCTCCCACCGGCAATGCCTACGCATTGCCCCAAGTCAGCGGGCGTGTTGCACTGGCCGTAGTTGTTGTATCCCCAGCACCGGACGATCCCATCTGCGTGCGCGCTCTGTTCCACGGCAACAACTCCCGTCGCAAGGAACGCAGCCACTAGCCCTGACCGCGTGAGGAGTGGAGCAGTCCGCCCGGTAGGTTTCGATTGTGCCATAGCGCCCAAAGGTACTACGGTTGGCACGCGAAGCCAACAACAATCCCGTGCGCGGTGCGGTTCGTTGTCATTTCCTTGCGTCCGCCGGCTGGCGTGAGCGCAGATACGGGCGTGGGGCGGCTTGGGAGCAGTTCTTGCATCGTGTGTGAGTGGGTCATGCCGCGAGGGTAGACGCCGTTTCGGGCAGTTCCGCACTTCGCTGCCTTTCCGCAATGCCAAATTCATGCGTCTAGTCCGGGAACGCCCGTAATGACTCGTATCGCCACGCCGCCAGTGTGGTCGAGACCGACTCGGTCGCCGTACTTGCGCGGGTTCCACTTGGCAAGCAACTTGAGCCTTGTGTCGATGCGCAGGCGCTGCCACTGGACCGCCACGCTGTCGCTTGGTGCTGTGTCCGCGATCGTCAGGCACTCGTCGGCGATCACGTCGTAGCCAGCCTCGCGGGCTGCTCGGACACGTAGGGCGAACGGGGCGTCCTTTGATATCCAGTCGTATACGGACGTGAAGTGTGCCTTGCCTGGTTGGCTGCACCATTCGCGTAGTGGCTTGCCTTGGGAGAGCCATACGAGCATGTCCTCGGCGAGTGCCGCGGGTACGGACTGCGGGGGTCTACCGATCTTTCGCCGTGTGGTTGACAGTTCTGTATTCATCGTGGGACCTCATAGTGGTGTCGTGGGTGAATGTATTCGGAACGAGTCATCATTCGTCCCATGATGTTGTTGCCTGTCGCGCCCTGCTAGCGGTGCGCGTTAGTGCGACCGCTCCTTGAATTACATTGAAGGTGTCCGAGTGGTCGGACTAGTTAGCGACACGGATTCGGACTAGTACTAGTCCAGTCGTTCGGACTAGTCAGGCTCCTCCGACTGGGGGTGATCGGCCTTTCGTGGTGGCGGCGCGAGGAGTTCATAGACGTTCGCGGTGCGTTTCCCACCGCGCCCTGAGTTGCCACGTACAAGCACCCGCACGAGTCCGCGCTTCTCAAGTGACTTTGCCGCGGCGGCCGCATGGTTGCGCTTCATGCCTGTCAATCGACCGATGGCCGTACCGCCAATGCGGGCAGTTCCGTCTTTTTGCGAGGCTGTATCGAGTACTAGCCATACCCTGAGTTCGCTGGGTGTCAGGACTAGCAACCACCCGCCATACACCACCGTATTGCGCGCAATGAACCGCTTCACGTCGCCGCGCTTAGGCTTCTTGGGGTGCTTTGCCGGATCATTGTCGCGTCGCCACGCCTGATCTTCCTCTTCCGGCGTGGGCGTCACGGCTGCACCTGCTCGGCGATCGCGCCTGTGTGACTGTCGATCGGCACTTTGATTGGTAGTGCCGCACCCTCCCGTTGTTTGAAGCAATCGAACACAACGACCCTGCCACTGCTCATAGGCTCGGGCTGTGATGCGCAGTAGAGCGCGTCCACAGTGAATTCGATCGAACTTGAGCCACGTGTGGCATTGTGAATGCCGCGTTTCTCGCCACCCCCTTCTCGCCCCTGTGCTGAAGCGATGATGAACACCGCACCATTCCGTTGCGAGAGTTCGGCGATATGGCCCATCACCTCCTCAAGTTTCTCATGTCCGCGCACGTCGGGCTGCGGATGGCGCACGAGTTGGAGGTAATCGACAAACACCACCTCCGCGACGCCCGCAGCGCGTTCAAGTTCTTCAAACCCGATCGGCGCACGTTGGCACTCAATGAGGTTTGCGAACCCTTCGAGGCGATGTGTTGCCTCGGCGAATTTGCGGACATGATCCGGGCATGCTGAGAAGATGGCCGATTGATCAAGCCCCGCCATCTGGCAGAGCATTCGGCGCAGTAATGCTCTCGGCTGCATTTCCGCTGCCATCCATGCCACTCGATGGCCTTGTTCGGCGAAGCCACGGGCAAGGCGGAGCATGGTCGCGGTCTTGTAACACCCCGGCGGTGCAGCGAGAACCATCTTCGCGCCGCGCTCAATAGCCTCGAACGGTTGCGCTCGGTCAAACGGTCGCCAACCGCTTTTGATTGTTTCCGGCTTTGTTCGTAGTCTCGGATCCTTGAGGAGTTCAGCGAAAGTGATTTGCGGCAGGCCGAGGACAGACGTTGCAAGGGCAGTCTCTGCGAGTTCCTGGACGGCAGTGCGTGCTGCGTCAGCATCGCCACCATGCACGCGCTCCACGAACTCCACAATGTCCTCCTTCGCAGTGAGACCAGGCATCGGTGCTATTACGGCACTTGCTGGTGGGTCGAGTGCGAGGAGTAGCCCAAGCACCTTCTCCGCATACTTGCGTCCGGAATCGTCGGCATCAGGGAGGATCACCACTTCGCGACCGGCGAGCGGCGACCAGTCGGCCTTCGCCGCAGACCCTGAGCCACTCGGACTAGTGGTCGCAAGGAATCCGAGTACCGCGAGTTGGTCGGCACACTTTTCGCCCTCCGCGACGAACACCCGCGCTGTGCGATCGTTGGCGAGGCGGTCGAGCGCATAAAGCGTGCGCCGCTCTGCGGGCAGTGAGAGTTGCCAGCGGTCACCGATGCGCCACACGGGGCGAATGTCCTTTCCTTCGTCCTTCGTGTCCCAACGCAGCACAAGCCCGATCGGCGTGCCGGCAGCATTGCGATAGGTCCATAGTGCATCCCATTGCCCGTGCGTCACGGCGTAAGCCCTGGCTGCTTCGTTGGCGGATGTGAACGAACGCACTTCCTTCACGGGCTTCAGGCGTGGTGTAGTCCGCGCACGCTCGGTTGGTTCAAAGAGGTCGCATTCCTTGAGATCGAGCGCGGACACGATGGCGTGCGTTTCACATCCAGCGTGGCATTTGAGGAGTACGCATCCGTTGTCGCCTTGCGCGATCGAGAGGCTTGGATTCCGGTCATCGTGTGCCGGACACGGGGCTACCCAGCCGTTGCCGGTCTGCTTTGCGCCATGCACGAGTGACAGCACCCGAGCCATTGGCTCGGAGATGAAAGTGTTTGGCATCGGTCATGCCCTCACTTTCAGGACTGCGGCTTCGATCACGTCCCGCGATGCGTCGAGATTTATGCGCGTTGTTTCCCCTGAGGAGTTCTGCAACGTGACTGTGCATCGCTCACGGCCGTCCGTGTTGCGGATCACACGTTCCGTTCCGATCACTGTGCGTGCATCAAATATCACCGCGTAATCACCACGATGCGTTCGCTCGGTTTCAATCGTTCCATAAGCCACGAGGAAGCCCCGCTGTCCAGGCACACTTGACGCGAATCCTTCGAACATAAGTGATGACTTATTAAATGATGGCGCGTAGAATGGTGATTGGAATTGCTGGAGCGTGCGGGCCGTTCGTTGACGCGAGCGGGCCGCTTTCTTTTTGGTTTGCATTACGCCACCTCCCCCCGCGCATTGCGGTTCACGAGGTTTGCAAGGCGTTCTGCGGCGGCTTCGCCGCGACTGTTCACACTGCCGCGATTACGCTGTTCGTCGGCAGCAAGCATGGCACTGACCATCGTCTCGGTGGAGTAGAGGCGACCGCCGATGCGACGCGCTTGCAATCGACCTGTGAGATGCCATCGCCAGACCGTGGATCGTCCGGGCTTGTGGCCAGTAAGTTGATAAACGAGGCGTGCAATCGCGCCCATCCCGAGCATTTGCTCGGTGTTCCGTTGCAGGTTGTTCATACGAGGACTTTCGCGCTAAAGGGTCAGCCCAGGCCAATTGACAGCCTGAGTTGCGCCATGACCCTTGCGCGGAGAACGCACATGTACCACGGTGGTACACGGCTCAGCCCGGCGTCGGTCGGCGGGCAAATCCTCGAGTGGCATCGTATCACTGTCTCTAACGTCTACAAGGTAACTGATGGTTCAATCGCCGCGAATGCGATTTTTCCCATCACGAGAAACGGGTAGTACTCGCGAGATCCATCGGGTGCGGGCTGGTAAGTTTCCAGATGCTGCTGACGTGCGAGGGACATGGGTGGATTTAGATTTGGCAGTCTGATCATGAACCAGCACTTTGCGTCTCGTGCGGTGTCAACGAAAGCCGCGGCGGCGGCCGATGCGTTCGCCCCCCAAGGCGGCCATTCAATGGGATGTATTCGCTTCGGGCCGAGCGCATGCCGCTCAAAGTATGCCTGCATACTGCCGCTCATGAATTGGGGTTTCTCGAGATCCCCTATGAAGCGTAGTTGCCAAACTCCGGGCATTAGTGGCCATGGGACTTTGTCAATTCTGTTCTTCGCACCAGCCCAAGTATCCATCGCTAGTTGGAATGTCACGCCCTTGAGTGCCGTGTCTGCTTCTAGACCTGTGTACGGCGGCTTTCCGTCCTTCAGTTTCAGGGGGTTGGCCATTCGGAATACTTGACCACCCGAGTCAATTCGGTAGTTCTCAAGACCCGGTACTGGGATCTGTCGCCTTTCCATCACGCCACCTCCTCAATTGACTTGGCTGCACGCATCGCGAGTGCGAGACGATCCCGGCTATAGCGTTGGATGATCGTAGAGCGGGGCGTATGCCCAAGCAGCGCCGCTGCCGCCGCCTCCGAGCCAGTGCGCGCAAGTGCCGTCGTCGCTGCCAAGTGTCGAAGCCCGTACGGCGACCAGTTGGCGCATCCGGTCCCAGCGATCGCCCGTCGCACCGCCAGTAGCAACGAGTTCGACGTAAACGGTTCCCCACGCGTGTGCGTAAACACGAACCCATCCGAGCCACCCAGTCGCATCGCGCCACCAATTGCCGCTAGCGCGTCGCAATTCATCGGCACGAGCCGCTCGATCCCGTGGCGTGCCGTCTTATGGCGCGTGGGCCGGTAGTAGGGCAGTTCGCCGCCGAGGATGAACTCAGACCACCGCGCCGACGCCGCCTCGCCCGGACGGCATCCCGTGGCTTTGAGGAAACGCACGAGATTTGCTGCGCCGGTCTGACCGTGGGCATCGAGCCAACGGACGGACATTTCGACGGCAATTGGGTCCGCCGCCATGCGCGGTGGCGTTTCCGGAGCCGAACCGTGGCGCAGTCCGTCTACGGCGGCAAGTGCTTGAATCCGATCACCCGGCACAAGTTCCTCGCCGACTCCCCAGCGCACGCAACGGCGGATGGAGTTCATGCGGCGATTAACGAATTGGCGTGAGCGTGCCTCTTTCGCCAGTCGGTCGCGTATGGCCTTGAATGCCCGCGGGCCGAACTCGGCAACGGTGGCGGTCGCGTGGTGGGTGGTGAGTTCGAGCGCGGCGTGGCGGGCTTCGTACGCCTTCTGATGGGTGGGGCCAAATTGGTCGCGCATGGCGAAGTACCACCGTTCCGCGAGTTCGCCGATGGTGAAGGCGGTGCGCGGCTTGCGCTCGCGGGTGGTGGTGGGTGCGACGCCGGCGAGGTGGTCGGCGAGGGCGGCGTGGTATCGCTCGTGGGATTCGGGCGAATGGGCGCGCCCGAGGTAGACCTCTCGGCCCCCGATGGTCACGAATGCGAGGTTGCGGGACTTGTGGATGCAGTACTTGGGCAGTCGGCGCATGGCGTTTCCTTGATTTCCGTACGGCTGTACGGAAAGTCTTTAGGAATGCAGCACCGCGCTTCGGCACGGGTTAGGCCCCAATTGCTTAGGGCCTAGGCATTTCAAGTGAAAGCGGGTGAAGGGACTCGAACCCTCGACGTCCACCTTGGCAAGGTGGCACTCTACCACTGAGTTACACCCGCAAAACCTCCGGTCGGGCGCGCAACCGGCTACTTCGAACTTCGCGCGCGCCCGAACTCGGAAAGAGAGATTGTAGTCACACCCGACAGCGTGCGCAAGGGGTGACTGCAACTTGATAACACGGCGGACGTTGCAAATTCCCAGCCCAACGGCGCCGAACAGCATCGACACGACGCTTCATACGATCCCCCACATGCAAGCCCAAATCTACGCCGTTCGCAGCAGCGTCGCCACCATCATCCGCGCCTCCGCCATCACCGGCGCATGCCTCGCCGCAGCCTGCACCCCGAACGCAACCAACACTCAGAACACACTCAACGTAACGCCCGCGCCAACCGCCGCGCTGGCGTCCACGTCCACCCACATCGCCGTCCTCGCCGCCGAGACCGGTCCCATGTCGCCCATCGGTCTCAGCGCCATGCGCGGCGCGCAACTGGCAATCACTGAACACAATCACACATCCACACTCCGCTTCGACGCCGAGTGCATCGATACGCAGAGCTCCTCCGCGCGCGCCACGGAAATCGCCCGCGCCGCCGCCGCTCGCAACACCATTGGCATCGGCTTCACCGACAGTGACCCCGCGCTACTTGCCATTCCTGAATTCACACGCATCGATAAGCCCTTCGTGGTGATCGGCGCAACGGATCCCAAACTGCCCGGTCGCTGCGGCGCTGGCACATTCCTTGCATGCTTTGGCGATGACGCACAAGCCATCGCCGCCGCGGACTTTGGAGCGGCACACTTTGGGAAACGCGCACTCGTCATCTTTGACTCGCGCCATGAATACACACGCACAGTGGCAAGCTTCTTTCGCAGCCGATTTGGAAATGAAGTCGGCGGCACCGCCGTTGCAGAATTTGACCTCAGTTTCACCCCCGCGCCCGCTATCGCGCCGCACCTGGTTGCGCCCGCCAACAAAGCCGACTTCATCTTTGTTGCCTGCATGCCAGAAGACATCGCCGCAGTACTGAAGTCCGTTCGCTCTGCACTGCCAACAACGCCAATCATCGGCGGCGATTCGTTCGACTGCGACGCGGTACTCCGCACACCCACTGCCAATAGCCAAGCAAGCGCGAACGCCGCTTCCGCAACCGCCCCCACCAACCACGTCTGGTTCACCACCCACGCGTGGCTTGGCGCCGGCGCCTCGCCCGCCGCACTTACATTTGTCGATGCGTATTCCACCGCGTACGGAACTCCGCCGCCCAACGCGTTTGCGGCACTCGGTTACGACACCGCTCGCCTGGCCATTGACGCACGTACGCGCGCCGGCAGCGACGATCCCAAAGCCATCGCCGCTGCTCTGGCCGCAACCACCAATTTCCAAGGCATCACCGGCACGATCAGTTACGCCAACGGCCCAGTTCCACAAAAGAAAGTCTGGATCGTTTCCGTTGCGAACGGCACGCTGCAACTCGAGCCGTAAAAAAACTCACGCGCTCGCCAGACAGGCCGAGCACGATGAGCGTGGGGGTCAAGAGTTCGCCGACTGCGCGTTCGTACCGAACGCGTCCATCACATCACTGGCATGCACCCCAGGCGCTCAGGAGTTGCCCAAGATCCGAGCCATTCACTACGCCGTTGCCGTCAAGGTCGCCAGGGCCGGAGAGTCCCCATGCGCTCAGGAGCAACCCAAGGTCCTCGCCACCCACCACGCCGTTCCGCGCGTTGATTGGGGCAATGTCCGCTGGGCACGCACCTGGGTAACTATTCGGATCCGACGGATCAGTACTAGCAATCACTTCATCGCGGTCGAGCGCGCCATCTCCGTCGCGATCAATACCCAGTCGACGCGCCATGCCTAGAGGCACCAGCGTGTAGGTGACTTCATTGCCACTGGTGGCACCAGCAAGCAGGGCCGCGGCGGTGAAGGTTTCGCCAGTACGGTCGCTCACAAAGCTTCCGGATTGCAGCAGCCAACCGCGCGCCACGCCGTCACGATTTCCCTTGGCGATCAAGCCAATCTGCGTACTCTGACTTGTTGCCAAAGTGATGAGCTGGGTAATGCGCGCACTGTCATCGCCACTTCCACCCGCATTGCGCGCGGTGACTTGCTGGCCTGCGCCAGCATGCGTGTCAGTACCGAAACTCAACAGGAACGCTTCCACGTCGCGCCGTTGCGTGGAGCCAGTGGTACCAGTAGGGAATCGGAAGCCAATGTTGAGAACATCCTGCAGCGTTGCTTCATCGCCACCGTGATCGAACCCGAAGCCGCGGTTGTTGACCAGCGAACTCTTGTTGGCGCCGACCTTTCGGTACGTGTCGCGCAGTGGAGAATTCTTGCGATTCTGCGGCTCATTTGCCGGCGGTGGAGCCGGGATATCAACCAGCTGATTCGTTCCAGCGATCCCAGCGTGGCAATTGATGCACGTGAGTCCGGGAGGAGCGCCAAAGAGCTGCGAGGTGTTAAAGATGGTCTGCCCAGCAGTTGGATTACCCGTGCCGCCAGCACCAGTGACCACGCCACCAACGATCGGAATAGAAGTCTTCAGCGTGTTGTCAATGTTGCGATTGGGGTTTGGTCCAAAGGTGAGTGATGCAACATAGTGCTCCATGCTGGCCATCTCAGTCACGGTGATCTCACTGTCACGCCCCTGCAGATGGGTGTACGCCTCATTGAACTCCGCAAGATCATTCTTCTCGCCACGCCAGTGGAACGGCTCGGTGCCGATGATTCCAAACAGCGTCTGCGTCGTCATCGGTCCCTTCATCGGGTGCCAACTGATGCAGCCCGGCACTTGGCACGATTCATCAAAGAGCTGCACGGTGCCTTGGGTGTTACCAATGTCCCACGCCACACGATCGCTCCGCGCATCCACATGGCACGATGCGCAGCTTGACTGCCCAAGGCCGGAGGTGAGATGCGTGTCAAACAGGAACTTGCGCCCCTCCTTCACGGTGGCGGGCGTTGGATCATGGAATGCAATCCGCGCAATCTCAGAATTGGTGGCGGTGCTGACCGCAGACACCGATCCTTCAAATCGATTCAACACATAGAGCCGGCTGCCGTCGGCATTCATCACCAGGCCAGTTGGTCCTTCGCCAACAGTGATCGTGGCGGTGCGCCCGCCGCTTGCGTTAAACCCAATCACGTTGTTGGAGCCAAGACCAGCAACCCATGTCGTGCCGTTTGAGCTGAACGCCACGCCGCGCGGATCACCAATCGACTGCAATCGATTGAGCACCGATGTGGTCGGGCTGGTGTAGGTGAGGTGCGGATTCATATCAATCACCGTGCCCGGGCCTGCACCGCCAGAAAGGCGCGCAGCGACGCACTTCACAAATACGCTATTGACATTCTGTTCAAAGCGCAGTTCGTTGCGTGATTCCATGCCGATGGCAACCACATCGCCGTTGGGCGCGGTGCCAATGCCGGCAACGATCGTCATGAGACCCTTCACGTAACTCACTGCGTTGGTCTGCGCGTTGATGACAGCAATATCGTTGTCGTGCTGATCCCACGTGACCAAGCTGGTCCAGTTGCGATTGTTTCCATCGAGCCACTGGTTAGTGGTGGTGTTCTTGCGAACGATTTGACCAACCCTTGGCGCAGTGCCGTTCGATGCAGCCTTCGCGGGGCTGAAGGTGGTGCCAGAATTCGGAGGCGGATTCACGCCGCCGTACGGACCACTTGCCAGACTCACCGTTGCGTGCGGCAACATGGTGGAGTGATTGCCAGATTCAAAGATGGCCAAGTACACGGTGTTGCCATCAGCACTCGCAGTGAGTGCGCGCGGTTGACTGCCGGCAATCGCTACCGTTGTCACGGTCGCTGGGCTTGCAGCATCAACCACCGCCAGTCGCTCGGTAAGTGACAGTGAAACAAACGCCTTCTGCGGGGTACCCGCAAAGACCACGTCTGATGGCTCGTCGCCGATCAAGATGGTTCTGGTTACGCGCATGGTGGCAAGATCAACCACGCTGACGGAGTCAGAAATCTGATTGACAACCCACGCTTCCGTAGCACTGCGTGCGCGCACCGAGACCGGGTCAAGACCAACCGGCACCGAGCCGCGCTTCACCGGCGAGCCGCCCACAACGTCGTACACCTCAAGGCGCGCATCGGCAGTATTCACGG
>JBDKKN010000078.1:0-13365 GCA_039796075.1 Planctomycetota bacterium
GTGCAATTGATAACGCGCGCCACCGTGTGCACATGCGTTGCACCATCGGCGCTTCGAACCGACGCGGCAACGGTCCCGCTGGTTGCTGGGTGCATGGCTACCAATTCGCCGCGCTCAATGAGCAGTGTGCCAGCCGCGCACTGAGCAGTGATATCAGCAAGCACTTGACATGGCACGCGATGACGGTGAATTTCCCACAACGCGCGCGCTCGGCGGATGAACTGGCGCCGCTCGGCGGTCGACCATGACTTCCAAATGGCTGGAATGTGCGGGCGAATGGCGTCGATGGCGCCCTGCCAGCCGAGTCCAGCGGCGATGCGCTGCCGGGCAGCACTGCGAAGTGCTGACAGCACCTTGGCTGGACTTCCAGCGAACTGCTCCCTGGTTGCGAGCATCGGTGGCTCACCATGATCGGCATGCGGCAATGGCAATCGACCGTTTCGCGAGACCATCCGGATAGTGCCACGGTGCCCAAGGCGCCGTAAGCCCTCCGTGATATCGACGGCGGTCAGTCCGCTACCAAGCAACATGATCTCAGCATTCGGGGGAATTCCAAGGAGCGATCCGACCTTCCATGGATCAGGAACGAGTGCCGCTGCCGGCACGCCATGCGCATGATCCGCCCACGGCGCAGGCGACGCCGGTAAGCCAGGGGCAATGACTACGCACCGAGCGACCATCGACTGCGGGCGAGCCGGTACATCGGCCGCACCACAAGCGCAGTCCAGCGTCAGATTCACATGCGACTGCGCGTCGTGCATATCAATCACCGCTGCGCGCACAAATGAAACATGCGCACCGGAGCGCGCCACTTCGTCCACTACAAATTCCGTCAGGTACGCACCGAACAAAGCGCGGGGGACAAATGCATCGGCGCAAAACTTGCCTGGCGTCTGTGTTTCAAGCCACCGATGAAAGCTAGTTGGATCTTCAGTGATTGGTCCCATGCGACCAGCCGGCACATTCAACAGGTGACCCGAGTCACAGCCACCGTAAGCAGTACCTGGAAATTGCAGCGGGTGACATTCAATGACGGCAAACGTGCCGGATGGACGCGCGCGGCACAGATGCACCAATGCCACCAGACCGCTAAATCCGCCGCCCACAATCGCGACATCAACCTGCGCAGGCGCTGTGTCAATCCAGCAAATCTGTTGGCCTGATGATGTTGGGTTTGATTTCACGAGTGATTGCATCACGTCTTCAAACCATGCGCGAGCCCGCTGCACGCGCCGCGGCCACAATCCGATCAGCGGTACGCACTGCAGCAAATCCATCCTCGGCATCAACGAGCGGTCGACGTCCCGCACGGATCGCGTCGATGAAGTCCTCCGCCTGCAAGCGCAGTGGCTCGCCGGCATGAACATCCAGTGGCTCGACCTGTAGAAGGTCCAAGAAATTCAGGTGACTCAGATCGGCGCCCTTCTTCAAGAGTTCGCGCACTTCGGAAATCTTGTCGGCGTTAGGGCCCTTGCGCGCCACTGTCCCTTTGCGATCGACAAAGTCGGCGCTGACATAGGTGTCATCGCTCATGATACGAATTTTCCGCTCGGTTTTCATGGCAATTCGGCTGGCCGTCACGTTGGCGACTGGCGTGTAGCCGTCCGCCATGCGCGGGAACTCCAGTCGGGCATTGCAGACATCCTCCGCTTCGCCAAGGACACTCACGGCGCTGGCGCGGACTTCGACTGGCTCCGCACCAAAGAGCATCAGTAAGACATCAAGGTCATGGATCATCATGTCCAGGACAACGCCCACATCCACGCTTCTGAATGTCATGGGGCTGACACGGTCAACTTCAACAAAGCGTGGTGCAAGACCAAGCTTACGCACCGCCACCATCACTGGGTCATAGCGAACCACGTGCCCAACCTGCAGCAGCGCGCCGCTCCGTGCGGCAGCGTCGGCGATCGCTCGCGCTTCTACCGGTGTGGGTGCAAGGGGCTTCTCAATCAGGCAATGCACGCCAGCGGCGAGTAGTTTTTCGGCGGCCGCGCGGTGATGAATCGTTGGGGTGGCAATCGTTACCACATCCACGCCCGCGGCAATGAGTGCATCGACTTCGGAATAGCCTTTGCCGCCGTACTTTTCCACCACCTGCTGGCAACGATCGGCGCTGGAGTCAACCACTCCAACCAGATCGCAGCCTTCTACTTGCGTCCATAAGCGTGCGTGGTGATTTCCCATCTTGCCAACGCCCACAACGCCGCAGCGGAGAGTGGCGGTACTTGTCTGAGTCATAGAAGTCTCCTCTGCGCGATGCGCTTGCAATACATCAGGCATTCACGAGCACGCGCTCGACGGCGTTGCGGAACATTTGCAGCCCGAGTGGTTCGCCCGCGCGCTGATGCGCAGACAACCGCGTCCAGCGCGGGTGTTGCGTCCAACGCGTGAAGCGCTCGGGATGCGGCATCAATCCAAACACCAACCCACTGGCGTCGCAAATGCCCGCGATGCGGCGCATGCTGCCATTGAAGTGATCTGCTGAGTGATAGCGGACGGCAACTTGCCCATTGGCCTCCAGCGCATCAAGGAGCGCTTCGTCAGCGACCAATCGACCTTCGCCGTGTGCGCTGGGAAGGATCCCCGTGGCATCATCACACTCAAGACCTTGCGTCCAAATGCAACGCGTATCTGCAGGGATCTCCACACGCGTCCACGCGTCTCGGAATCGACCGGTGCTGTTCTGCAGTAGCGCGATGGATGGCTCCGCAGCGCTGGCTGCCCATGCAGAATCGATGCTCGGTCCCGGCAACAAGCCTGCCTGAACGGCAATTTGGAAGCCATTGCAAGGGCAAATCATTGGAACGCCGCGTTCAATCGCTGCAGTGAGCGCTGGATAGATACTGCGGCGCATGAGTGCACCCATGATGCGGCCAGCAGCGATGTCATCGCCAAAGCTGAACCCACCGGGAAGTCCAATCAGCCGGTAGTTGTCAATTCGGGTGGGATTGCGGAGCAGTTCCGAAAGCAGCACTGATTCCGGTACGGCCCCGGCCGCTGCGAACGATTGCGCGAGCTCAAGGTCGCAGTTGATACCTGCCGCGGTGATGACAAGAGCTTTTGGTCCGTCGGTACTCATGGTGCTGATCTCATCCGCCGGTGGGCGCATTCCACGCAGCGCGAAGCGTGTCGAGGGTAACGGACTCATGTGGCGTGCGAATTCCAACAACTTCAAGCGTGTCCGTAGTGGTCACTGTGCCGATCACTGCGTGTGCAATTCCATCAAGGTGCGCCTGGACTTTAGAAAGTTGCGCTGGCTCCACTTCCAGGATGTAGCGATGCGGATCTTCTGCAAATGCACGGCACTCGTCCGACACATCAGCATGATCTGCCGCGTCGACCGGTACGCGTGAAAGATCAATACGCGCGCCGAGGCCGCCAGCAAAGCACATCTCTGCAAGCGCTGGCAGCAATCCGCCTTCGCTCGGGTCATGCGCGGACCGCACTGCCCCGTGGGCAATGCACGCGGCAACAGCCCGAGCAGTCCGCGCACCGCGCGCAGGGTCAACCACCGGCAAACGATGGTCTGCATGCCCACAGGCGCCCAACATCACGCGATGACTGCCGCCCATACGTGCGCCAGTTGTTCCAACTAGCACCAGTACGTGTTCCGCTGCTTTCAAGTCCATGGTGCAGGCGCGCTCTGCATCCGGAACGATTCCAAATCCGGACACCAAGAGCGTCGGCGGAATCATGATGGTGCGACCATCCTGGGTACGGAACTGATTCTTCAAACTGTCCTTGCCACTGATGAACGGCGTGCGGTACGCCATCGCACCGTCGTAGCACGCCTCAGCAGCCCGAACCAGTGCCCCCATGTTGCGCGGGTCATCGCACGAAGGCCAGCAGAAATTATCCAATACCGCCATGCGGGTTGGGTCAGCACCAACACACACCATGTTGCGCACGCATTCATCGAGCGCAGCAAGGGTCATGGCGTACGGGTCTGCACTCCAACCGGTGGCAAGTCCATTACTGATGGCAAGCGCACGGCGCGAACCAGGCACAGGATGCACAACTGCGGCATCTGATGGACCGCCGCTGCCAACACCAACCAGCGGCTTGATGACGCTGCCGCCTTGAACCTCATGGTCATACTGACGGATGATCCATTCCTTGCTAGCGATGTTCGGATGAGCAAGCAGTGCGCACGTGGTGTCAACAAGCCGAGGACCAACACCCCGCCCGTTGCCAGGCGCTGGCAACTGAGCGGCGCTCCACGCTGCATCCCACACGGCTTCGCGAGTTGGCATCGGTACGCCTTCATGCAGGAAGTGCGTATCCAGCGCGCCAACTTCGGTGCCGTGCCAATACAAGCGAATCATGCCGTCATTGCTGCCAAATTCACCCAGATCACAGAGCTCAACCCCATGCGCCACACACACCGCGCGCAGGCGTTCCAACTTGGCGGGCGGCACGGACAGCACCATGCGCTCCTGTGCTTCCGAAATCCAAATTTCAGTTGGACTCAGGCCGTCGTACTTCACAGGCGCGCGTTCAAGATTGACGGTGGCGCCGACGTCCTTACCCATTTCTCCAACCGCGCTTGAGAATCCACCGGCTCCGCAATCGGTGGTGCCGCTGTACAGCGGTCCATCCGGCTGATCGCGCGCCGCAAGCATGGCGTCAAGCATCTTCTTCTCGGTGATCGCGTTGCCGATCTGCACGGCATGACTAAATTCGCTGGAATGTCCATGCTCAACTTCTGCACTTGAGAAGGTGGCGCCATGAATACCATCGCGACCAGTACGCCCACCGATGGCCACAATGCGATCGCCACGCACGGTGACACCCTTGACCATCGTGCGCGGCATGACGCCAATCACACCGCAGTACACCAGCGGATTTCCAACGTAGCGCTCGTCAAACCACACCGCGCCATTGACGGTGGGAATACCCATGCGATTTCCGTAGTCACGCACGCCGGCAACTACTTGCGTCAGAATGCGCCGAGGCGGAAGGCACCCGGCTGGAACATCGGTGCCATCGAGCGGCGCAACGCAGAAGACATCGGTCGCTGCAATTGGCTTGGCACCGAGGCCTGTCCCCATGATGTCACGAATGCAACCACCGATACCGGTAGCAGCGCCACCGTATGGCTCAATAGCGCTGGGGCGATTGTGCGTCTCACACTTGAAGCACACCGCGTGGTGGTCATCAAAGGCAATGACCCCGGAGTTGTCTACAAACACGGAAAGGCACCAATCGATGCGATCCGGGTTGTGCTCATCAATCAGTTCAAAGGTGCCGGCGGCGACGGTGCTCTTCAAGAGGTTCTTGATAGTCACCGATCCATCATTTGCAGGTGTGTGGCCCGGGCGCAACGTGGCGGTCGCATGGGGCGCGCCCGCATGCGCCGCGGAGGGAAGCGCGTTCGCCAACCGCTGGCCTGATTGCAAGGAGAATTGCCCAGCCGCAAGGTTCGCTTCGCGATAGTGAACCGTGCTCTTCAGTGTCTTGTGTACGCAGTGTTCGCTCCAAGTCTGCGCCAGTGTTTCCAGTTCGATCTCGCGCGGCTCCCGACCGAGGCGCCGATATTCCGCCTGAATCGCTTGCATTTCTTGAAGCGAAAGAAAGAGGTGCGCCTCGCGACTCAATTTCTCAAGCGCTGCATCAGTCAGATCCCGCAGTGGAATTTCCACAATGCGCATGGTGTAACCATGACCGGCTGGAAAGTGTGCTGGATGCCACGGCTCAGCATGCACGCCGTGAATCACCGGATTCGCAAGCACGCGTTCGCCAATGGTCATTGCGCCAAGTTGATTGATACCGGCCAAGTCATAGCGGTCACCGGTCCGCACGAGTACGGATGTTCCAAACATTGCCTGCACTGCCGACTCCACGCTTTCCGCAGCTGGATCAGTCACGCCGGGAAGCGGGTGAATCTCCACCATGGCGTCCAGGCGATGCGTGGCAATGCCGCGAGCCTGCACCTCCGCGCGTTGGGTGACCGGATCCGCAAGCAATTCATGGGCAATGCGACCAACGTCTGCTTCGGAGATGTCTCCCGCCAGCAGATACACCGAGGAGTGCTGCGCAGCCGTTGGTATGGCAGAAAGTCCCAGCGCCGTGGCTTGCCGAATCACCGCATCCGCACGGGGGTCGGACTGGCCGGACTTGGGGCGAACTTCGACGCGGTAAACCAATGTCATGGGGCATGAATCATAGAGATTCCCTGCCCGCGCCATGGAATGTGCTGGTTAGAAAATCAACTGCAGCTGCGTGCGGAAGACAATTTCATCACTCCGCGAAGGACGCCACCCGGCATTCACATCAGAGAACAATGGATTTACCGCGGTGATCGCCCAGCCCAGGTCGGTGGTCCACTTCAGATCCTGCCCGTCCAGGTAGTAGTTCACGCCAATGGTAAGTAGGTTGAGGGGATCCGGATTTGCGATCTCTGGATTGATGCCGTTTAAGGCGCTGGTACCGCCGTCAATGTAGGCAAACTCATAACGGCCAAACAACTCGGCCTTGGGCATGATGTACAACGAGCCTTGCAGTTGCGCCGCAATGATGTTGAGCGTGCCCATGTCATACTGAACATTGTCTTGCGAGTCGCCGAACGTCGGCTGCAGTGCCGCTGGGGCGTTGACGTAGTTGTAGAAGACCGCGCCGTACACAGAGGCGCCGCCGAAATTCGCTTGCGCATCAACGGTGGCGGTGAACCACTGCGAATCCGGGTTCTTAGTACCGGGGGTGTCTTCGTTCGCTTGGTAGCCACGCGAATTCTGATAGTGCAAACCCAAGCCAGTCAGGAATCCGAAGGTCTCCATCGACGGGCTGGTGTAACTGCGGAATTGGTCCCAGCTACCAGCGGGTTTCCAATCAAAGCGATGGGTCACGCTGTACGTGGCACTCTGTGTCCAGAACTGCGCGTTCTGACTGCCAAAGCTACCCGTCGGCCAGAGCTTGTAACCATTGCCGCCGTACGTCGCATTCACATCACCGAGCATGTTGTCCTGCGCACCACTATCAATGGAAGTGCGCGAGCGGAATTCATCGTTGGTGTATTCAAGCTCAATACCCTGCGTATAGCCCAGCGCGTAGTGGAAGTCCACTACTGAACGCGCGGACGACATTTGGTACTGCTCAAGCACCAGGAAACCACGCGAGAACGGGGAGCGATACTGACCGGTGCGCACCGACCAATTGTCATCGAGGTTGATGCGAATCCACGCGTCGAGCAACTCGACTTGGCTGAAGTCTGGGCCACCGGCGATCGCTGCCGACTGCGCATTCGTGTCACCCTTATTGATGTTGGTGGTGACCTGTTCGAAGAAACGCGCCTTGACCATGTACTGGAAGTCGCGACTAAAGACGTGGCCATCGGCCCACAGTTGCAGATCCGGAACATTGAAGCCGTAGCGGGTTTCTTTGCGATCAAAGACCGCTTGCTGTGCCGCATTTGCGCTGTTGTATGACCCGGTACGAATCGTGCTTGAAGTAAATCTGTTCTGTATGAACCCGCCGAGGTTCATACGGAATCTTCCATCGGCGCTTGCCATGAAGAATCCATCATTCCAACCAGCGGTCATGCCACTGCCCTGCAAACTGGCGCGTTGATCGCTGTCGGCAAGCACGTCGCGAACGATGTCGCGAATCTGTCCCGCGCGTTGTTCACCGAGCCACTCTTCGCCTTGTTGACGATTGAGATCAGTGACGCGGCCTTCTAATTCGCGGTTGCGGTCTTCGAGTGTCTCGAGCCGCTTCATCAGTTCATCGACTCCCGGAGCAGGACGCGCCAGTACGTCGCCCGCAGCACCTGGATCCACCACCGCGGGCTCTTGTGCCCACGCGTGCGAAGCGCCGGCGATGGTGATCGCGGCGGAGCAGGCGGCAAAGAGATTTCCCACATTTCGAGCCATGGAATACGAATCCTATCGCAGTGGTTTCATCGGACGGTCAAGGGCACACCCTGCAGCGGGAGAAGCAAATCAGCCCAAAGTTGGCTGACTGCCAGGGCGCAAAGGGGTGCCCGTATTCAGCCGCCATTGCAGGCCGTCAAAATGCTGCTTGAATCTGCAGTGAAAAACTCATGTTGTTGTTGGGGTTTGACCCCCCACCGAGGCCCTGCGGCGGCAGTACCGCCGAGGTCAAGGCCGGCTGCCCGCCATCGACCGGGGCAATCACTAATGCCGTCACCTTGAGCGCACGCTTATCCGCGTACCAGTTCATACCCACGGTGGCGAACTGCTGGGTGCCATCGGTGCTGGTGATGCTCCAATTGCCGAACGCTTCCAGGGCTTCAGTGAGGAAGAATCCGCCTTGCAGCAATCCGCCCCACGCAGCCTCATCACGCGAGACCCATTGATCAACCCAAACGCCCTGAACAAGGATGTTGGCGCCACCAAACATGAACGTCGCATCGGCGGTGACTCCGAGTGGATTGGTGCCGTCCGTGGCGGATGGATTTTGCGCACGACCATTTTGCCATCGAACCCCAGCACCCAAGAAGGTGCCGAATTCCTGACCGCGGAAACTGGATTCATAGGCGTACTGCTCCCAGTTTCCGCAGAGTTTCCAATTCACACGGCTGGCAAACGCAAGGCTCTGATTACTTGTTGAATCCCACGATGATGGCGCGGTACCGAGTTGATCGCCGTAGCAGCACTGCCACCGAATGGCGTCTCCGTCATAGCCAAGACTGACTCCGGTGGTGAAGCCGGCGGTGAATAGCCACTCCAGCATGGAGCATTCGCCCATCTGTGTTTCTGCAGTGCTAAATAGGTGGCTTTCGTAGGTGTACGGGGTGAAGATATTGCCGATCTGCGCGTACCAACCACTGCCGAGGTGCTTAGTGACATTGAGGTAACTCACGGTGGGTGATGGGTCATCAATCGATGCGGGATCCAACTGAACATCTTGGAAATCCACCGGATCCTGTGCCGCACCAAAGGCCAGACCAATGAGCCACGTGAGCGATGGTCCCGCGAGGTTGCCGGTGGCAAAGAGCTGTGCGCGACGAACCTCTGCGCCCCACACGGAATTGGACGATGGATTACGTTCGGCGGCGTCGTAGCCTTGGTTCCAAACAAAGCGCACCTGCATGAAGCCGAACACACGCGCGGTCTGTTGGCCGTCAACGGTGCCGAGGTAGAAGCCGCGGTCCGTGGCATATCCGCTCACGAGCGCGCTGCCCGATTCCGCGCACTGCGTACGCGTGGACGAGTCGGCGAGCACGTCTGACACCAGTGACCGTATCTCGCACGCACGTTGATTTGACAGCCATGTCTCGCCTTGCTCACGGCGGATAGCAGCCAGGTCGGCGCGCATGGCAGCGAGGTCGGCGTCCATGCCGGTCACGTCGGTACTCACGCTGACCGGTGTTGCATCGACTGGATGGTCAATGATTCCCAGCGCAGACCCCAAGAGAAGGACGAGGGTGGTAGGCATGTGTAGTGGAGGCTAGCGGGATGACTGAGACAAAAACACATCGGACCCGGCCGAAGCCGGGTCCGATGGAAGATTTACATTGTCGCAGCTGGGCTGCAGGTGGAGTCGATCCCGAGGGATCAGAACATGACCTGGAGCTGGCAGACGAGCGAGAAGTTGTTGCTGCCACCGTCGGAGAGACCAACACCACCATCGAAGCCACGGAGGTTGCCACCGTCGACAGCGTCCGTGTTCAACGGAATGATGCCCATCACAGTTGCCTTGATGGAGTTCTTCGCGAAGTACCAGTTTGCGCCAGCCTGGAGGTAGTTGGTGGTTCCGAAGTTAGCGTCATCCGGATCAGTGCCACCCTCAGAAGTGTCCGCATACGCCCATGCTCCGAAGACTTCAAGATCTTCGGTGATGAATGCGCCACCCTGAACGTTGAAGCCCCAAACACTGGACGACGAGTCGGTTCCTGGGTAGCCATCCTGCCAGAGGAACTGACCAATCAGGTTGAAACCGCCGAACTTTGCCTGCGCATCAGCGGTGAGGCCGAGTGGGTTGGCATCGTAGGTAGAGGACGTGTTCTGAGCGCGACCGTTCTGCCAGATCACACCGCCACCGATGAGGAGACCAAACTCTTCACCCTTGAAACTGCTCTCCTTGGAGAACTGATCCCAAGTACCGGCAACCTTGTACTCAGCGCGCGATGCGATGGCAATACTTTGGTTGTTGTCGTTGTCCCAGGACTGGCCAACGGTGCCCGACGAATCGGTCTGCACAATGTTGTACCAACCACCGGAAACGCGGAATGCATCCTTCTCAAGCTTCGCCATGGCGCCGACCTGCTGGCCTGCACCGAACATGTACTCGAAGATCGAGTAGTCACCCATTTGGGTGGAACCGGCGTTGAAGAGATTGCTTTCAACAGTGAACGGGACGTTCATCTGACCGACAGAGACGGAGAAACCGTCGCCGAAGGTCTTGGTGACCATCGCGTAGTACAGGCCAAAATTCCCGGCGTCTGCGCTGTAAGGATCGTTTTGCGCGTCGTACGCGATACCGACCAGGTACTTCCAACTTGGGTCAACAACGTTGCCCGAGAAGAAGGCTTGGGTGCGTCGGTTCTCGAAGCCCCACTGGTTGGAGTCGTTGCCATCCGGACCATCTGTCTTGCCTTGGTAGGTGTTGTTCCAAACGAAACGAACCTGCTCAAGGGCGTTGATCTTCAGCGAGTAGTTGCCATCGGCGCTGGAGATGAAGAAGCCGTTGTTGTAGCCGGCCGTCGCGCCGCCAGCTTGCTGGAAGCTGGAGCGGGTGTTGGAATCGGCCAGGACGTCCTGGACGACGCCGCGGATCTGGTCCGCGCGCTGTTCGGTGAGCCACTGTTCGCCCTGATTACCTTTGAGGGCTGCGATTTCGGCCTTAAGCTCCGAGATCTGGGTGGCGGTGTCATTGTTCCCCTCGACGGCTGCGTAGCTCACGCCCGTGAGCGTGAGGGTCGAGCCCGCGAGGAGCCCAACAAACTTGGTCAGACTCATATGCGTTCGCTCCTTGTATCGGGTCGGGGCTCTGACATTTCACCCACAAACCCAGTGACGAATTCTCAAATCTTGGCGCCCACCAACGCGGTGGGCAGACGTGAGACTCAACCGCTATCGGCAAAGTGAAGCCGATTAGTTGAAGGGGGATCATAGCAAGGACAAAGGACACGTGTTGGCATTTGGTCAAAATATGCCCTTAGGAGGTCAACAAAGGTGTTTCATGGGCTGATTGAATAATTCGCCAATTCAATGTGTGGGTTGCGTAAATGGGATTCGAATAGGGACTTAGAAAGATCTCTCGTGGTTTTTAATGCAAGTTGGACATATCGAAGGAAAATGCGCAGATTCCCCTGTTGATGGCGCAACTAGAAGCTCACGCATGTAACTGCCACGCCGTGCGTCGGCTCAAATTCACGGGGACTTCCGGCGAACATCCAAGGATCTTGCTGATTTCGCGTGATACTGGCGCTTGTGACGCGGAATCCGCCCTTAGGCAAGATGTTCGATGGCGTCGTGCAAGTGACCAATCGCCACCACTTCGGCCCCCGGCGCGGCGGCGCGCGCACTCTCAACTTGTGTGGCGGGCACCAAGAGCAGCTGCGCTCCGCGTCGTACTGCGGTCTGCACACGTTGATCGATCTGACGCACGGAGCGCACCTCACCAGAGAGTGCGATCTCACCGAGCGCAACCGTTGCTGCACCTGCCCCGCGTTCGTAAAAAGCGCCAGCAATGGCGAGCGCAGTAGCGAGATCGGCTGCTGGTTCAATGATCCGCATTCCACCGAGCGCGGATGCATAAACATCTTGATCGCCGAGTCGCAGGCCGCCGTGTTTTTCCAATACTGCAATCAGCATTGCCAGGCGTGCACTGTCAAGACCGCTGGCGCGACGCTTCGCTGCGCCAAGAAATCCAGTAGCGGTAAGCGCCTGAATTTCAGCAAGAAGTACGCGCGTTCCTGCAAGCACTGGGGCGAACACGCTGCCTGGTCGGCGCGAAATCACTTTGTTCTTTGCGCTATCAACAGCGTTCGATCCGTTGGATGAACTGCTTGAAGATTCTGGAGCGAGTGTTGCCTCTTCTACTTCAATGAGACCAGCGCCGGTCATTTCAAAGAGGCCAAGTTCTTGCGTACTTCCGAAGCGATTTTTCACCGCGCGCACCACGCGATAGGAGTGATGTCGGTCGCCTTCGAATGCGAGGACTACATCTACGAGGTGTTCAAGAAGTTTGGGACCGGCGAGGTCACCGTCCTTGGTGACATGACCAACGATTGCTACAGCGGTGCCGCTTGTCTTTGCGAGTGTGACAAGGTCAAGGCAACAACGGCGCAATTGTGCAAGGCTTCCCGGAATGGCATCAATGTCTCCGCGGTAGGCAAGTTGGATGGAATCAAGCACCAAGAGGTCGGGCGCGATGCGACGCGCTTCTTCCACGATCACCGCCAGATTTGGCTCGGCAAGCAGGAGTAAATGTTGGCCGCGCACTGCATCGGTGCTTCCATCAAGACGATCGGCGCGCATCTTGACTTGCGCCGCGCTCTCTTCGCTCGTGGCGTATAGAACCCGACGACCACGACCGGCAAGCGCGGCGGCCGCTTGCAGGAGCAGCGTGCTCTTTCCGATACCGGGATCACCACCAATGAGCGCAACGCTGCCGGGGACCAGCCCGCCGCCGAGGACGCGGTCAAATTCTTCGATACCGGTAGACGTTCGTGGAACATCATGCGGCTTCACTTCCGCGATTGGCTGCGCGCGTCGACTACCGCGCGTGGCGGTGAGTTCGGCAGGAAGTTCAAGTGCGCCGTGTGCGGGGCGCGAGGTGATATCCGACGCTTCGGTGAAGCGTTGCAATCCATCCCATGCGCCGCAATCGGGGCACTTGCCCATCCACTTGGGCTGAACATTGCCGCATTCACTACAGACGAAGCTGGTCTTGACCTTTGCCATTGGCAGGATCGAGTGTAGAAGCGAGCGGTGAAGTATTTGCGACATGCAGCCAAAGCGCTGCGCGGAAATTTCACCAAGGCGATTGTGGGGACCCTCGCCCGCGAATACTCTGTAGTGATGCACGCTCTGCGCGGAATCTGGAATCTCGCCCTGTTGGGCGCCAAGACGGGCTTCCGGCTCCGCGGTCGCTACTGGACATGGCGGATGGAAACCGCCTTTGGCGCAGACCGTTCCAAATGGCCATCAGCCGCGGCACGCCGCAAAGCCGCCATTGAATACGGCGCCTGGGTGGGCGAGATGCGCCGCATTAAATAGGTGCCGTTCACCCCTGTCCCCATTTTCGGGGCGCGGGTTAAGTGAGTTGAGTCGTTGACCGCCCCCTCCGTTGCGCGCGGGACCCTCGGACGCGGACGGCTGCGCTCCACAAGGTTCCGCTTAGCCTCGGGCGAATCTGTTCGTCCGGTTGGCACCCACGGGGCGTACGTCCAACTGC
>JBDKKN010000079.1:0-38494 GCA_039796075.1 Planctomycetota bacterium
ACCGCCATGCCTGCAGCAACCAACTTTGCACCCACCGCTGCGCCCAGCAGCAGACCCAAAGCGATCCCGATGCGCCACACTCCGGCTTGCTCGCGTGCGGTCCACGCCAGCATGGCAGCAGCCAGCATCAGGAGGACGGCCATTTCGTTGTAGGCCAAGCTGCCCGTGACGATCACCCACGGAATTCCAAGGAATCCGCAACATCCGATCGCGCGTGCCCATGCACGCTGGCGCCGATCGCCTCCGGCAAGCACCTCGGCAATGGCTGCCACCATCCACGCGGCGCATACCGCTAGCACCGCGTGCAGCGCTTGCGGTGCCATTGCCGTGTGGTGCGCGGGGACGGAGGCGGGAGAGAGTGAGAAGAGTTGCAGGTACGCGCCTTCCATGAAACTTGGGAAAGCGGAATAGACGTTGTGCCGAAGCGGCTCCAGTGCGCCGGTGGTCAACCACTCCTTTGGTAACTCCAGGTGGTAGGCAAGCGCGTCGTAACCACCAAACTCCGTGCTCCACGCCAGTCCGGGCGGCAACGCGGTGGCCAACGCCAAGGCAGCGATCGCTGGCAGTGCGCACCAGAGCAGGGGGTCTGCCGCGACAGAGCGCACCCGGAACAGGCTGCCAACAAACCGCCATGACAAGCCGGCCAGAATCCAGCCGATCCCCATGCCGATCCACCAGACAAACCGCCACCACGCATGCATCGGCATGAATCCAAGCGTTGCAAGCAGGTTGACCACTGCCAACGCGAATGCCACTCCAAGCCCGATCGCCAGCGGGGTTCGACGCGGGTCACTGGCCTCCATCTTTGGGAACAACACGCGACGCAGCACTCGGCCGTAGCCCGCTGCCGCGGTAATCCATAAGACTGAAACGCATGCCGCGCCAGGGAACCACACCTTGATGGAAAACGCACTCCCGGCAAGCAGCGCGCCCCCAAGAATCACACCCACCACGGCCATCGCAGCGAACTGCGCACGGCGGTCGATGGGGGCGTCCGGCAGCGGGGTGGTCACGGTCATGCGGACATTTTCGCAGATCGTTCATGGTTCGGCAACCGCATGACCGATATCTCTGCAGCACGACGGCGGACAGGAGTTCGCCCGCGGAATGCCCCGCATCACCCAGGAACGGAGTTCCACATGAAGGTCCGAACGACACGCTTTGGAGAAGTTGAGATTGATCCCACCCGCCTGCTGGTGTTCCCGCACGGCCTGCTGGGGTTTGCCCGGTTCCGAACGTTCGCGCTCTTGCAGCCCGATGACCGCGGCGTCTTCTACTGGCTCCAGTCGATTGAGGATCCGGAACTCGCCTTTGTTGTGACCGATCCAACCGCGTGGGCCACTGGTTACACCGTGCCGATTCGCGCCGGTGAGTTGACCGAACTGGGCCTTGAACGCGCCGAGGATGCCACCATCTTTGCCATCGTGAACCGCCGCGACGGCGCTATCACTGCCAATCTCCAGGGGCCGATTGTCGTCAACGCGGCATCGCGTACCGGTATTCAGTTGGTACTGAGCGACCGCACCTGGAGCACGCGCCATGAGTTGGTGCGTCTACCCGGCACCGCGGTTGCGCAAAGCGCCTGAAGCGAACACAGACTTCGGACCGCCGACGGATCGTCGGTCCCAATTGCTAGCCACGGAAGGCCCCCATGCTCGTTCTCTCTAGACACTGCGACGAAGCCATCATGATCGGTGACGATGTTGAGATCGTCATTGTTGACATTCGTGGCGACAAGGTTCGCCTGGGTGTGAATGCACCGGCACGCGTTGCGGTGCATCGCAAAGAAATCTACGAGTCGATTCGCGAGGAGAACGCACAAGCCGCGTCATTGCGCGGAGTGCTTGGCTCGCTGCCGGGTGCGCCGTCTATGGCGCATCAGCGCGCAGCGGCCATCTCCAGTATTGCCGCCGCGCGCATCAGCGCGTAAGCGGCGCGTCACAGCGAAGCGCGCGCCGCGCCATGCGGCGCACAGGAAACACAGCCACCCGCCGCGGAAGTGCGCGCGCTGGTGGCAGGGGCGGAGTGATGGGAAAAGGGACAACGCCCCGCGTGATGCGGGGCGTTGTCATTGGTACTTGCAATCGGTCTCAGGCTTCGCGCCGCGTGTTCAGGCTCGCTCGTACGGAGCTCGCCGTGAATGCACGCGTCACAATTACGCAGCCTTCGCCGTCTTCGAATGATGCTGCACTGAGCAGTGCGTGCGCGCCGTGGTGACCAGCGTGTCAAACGTGGCTGGATCGTGGATGGCGATTTCGCTGAGCATCTTGCGATTCAACAGGCAGCCCGCGCGGGACAGGCCGTTGATCATCAGGCTGTACTTGAAGCCGCGCATCCGGCACGCTGCAGTGATGCGCGTGATCCAGAGTTGGCGATAGTTGCGGCGACGCAGGCGGCGGTGACGCCACATGTTGCGCAGGGCGCGCATGATGGCGACCTTGGCTTGCTGCTTGAGGCGGCTCTTGGTTCCGTAGTAACCGCGGGCTTCGCGGAGGAGTTTGCGGCGAGCCTGGGTTCGGGCTGCGCCCTTGCGTGCACGTGGCATGGGGTGTCCTCAGTGTCGTGTCCGGCGGAGGCCGATTGGATCGGCGCTTTGGTCCCGACGGACGATGCGGATGTAAGCATCAACGCGCAGTGCGCTGATGCAACGAACAAACAGTTACTTTGCAGCTGGAGCAGATACGTCGGCCGCTGCGGCTTCGCGGATCTTCTCGTCTGCAACCGAACGCTCTTCGGAGCGGAGACCGCGGCCGAGAAGCTTCTTCAGGAAGCGCAGGTCACCGCTGCGCGCATAGCGCGACTTGCGGTAGGACCGCAGCTCAGTGCCGGTCTTGTTGCTCTTCAAATGGCGGCTATTTGGGGCCTTGAATCGCACCTTGCCCGTTTTGGTGAGCTTGATGCGCTTGAGCAGACCGCGATGGGACTTTTGCTTCGGCATGGTGATCGTTCCTCAGTGAGTGCCGGCGGAAGGCGCGGCGGGGGATCGGGAAAGATAGCGGAATCCCCGCTTGCCCACAATGGCTTGCAGCATGGAATTCTCGTTATTTGGTCACTGAGACACAAAGTTGTCAGCGGCAACGCTCGGCCATGACCGAAGTTCAAGTACTTCGCGGCCGCGTTCGTCGCGCGGAAGCCAGATGTTGTCCATGGAATTGGCGGGCAAAGTAGTGAGAATTGGCGAGGTCTTCCATTCGATCGCACCATCGCTAAACAGCAGATTTTGCCCTGATCCGCGGTGGTTACTGGAGTTCACCACGCGGGATTCGGTGTTGAATCCCATGCGGCGCGCTTCGATCATTGGGTTGGAATCGGCAACCACCACCGTTCGTCCCGGGGTGTCAAGCACAAAGCGCTGTCCACGAGCCGGGACGCGGTACGCAAAGCACGGCTTGCCCGCGGCGCAGGCCGGGCACTGCAATGAACGAATGTCGTTGTAGCCCAGTCCGACCAGGTGCGTCAGGTGTGCTCCGTGGTTGGAGCCTGACCAATCACGCGAACCTTGTCGAATGACCACGATGCCACCCGGAACCTGGAACACCATTTGCGTCGGAGCGGTGGGTGTGTTCTGTAAATACATCGGCGTGTTACCGTCGTTCGGCAGTCCGAACGATGGCAGCGTGCTCGGCTGTGATGGCGGCTGGGCCGAGAAGAGCGAGCCGACATTTGCAAACGAAGCAACGGCCGGCAGCAATCCTTCGTGGTCACGTGCGTAACTATCAAGGCCGGCATGCAGCGAACGCATGTTGTTTGCGCAGACGGTCGAAAGACTCTGCGCGCGAATACGCGCAGCGATCGGCAACAGCACGCCAACCCCCACCAAGATCAGTGCCGCCACGCTAATAAAGTCCGACAATCGGAAGTTACGCATACGCCCGGACTGAATGTGCATTGAGGCTTCGCTGGCCGCTTCCCACCGGTCAATCCGCGCGAGTGTGGCATCCACCAAGGAACTGTCGGAATCATCAGCCGGATACGCATCAAGGACCTGCATCTGCCGTACCAAGGCCATCGCGCGAGGCTGATCCTCAGCGGCGAGCAGTTGCACCTTTGATGCGTCAAAGCCGTTCTCGGCTAGGAAGTCGAGAACGCGCATGTCTGCTTCGGACAGTTGCGGCCCGGAGTTTCCTCCAGGCGATTGTTCGGGAGGGGTACTCATCCTTTAAATTCCTTGTTCGCGCTTGATGTGCGTAATGAACGCGCATCAGCAGTCTTCCATGACTCTGCGAAAGTGGCAACGGCAGCGTGTAATCGACTCTTCACTGTGCCCAGCGGAACGCTAAGAACTTCGGCGATCTGTTGGTAGCTCATCTTCTGGAAGTAATTGAGCTGGAGTACCTCGCGGTACAGGGCAGGCATTGAATCCACCACGTCTTTGACGCGCTCGCGCGTCTCGGCGGTCTCAAGCAAGTTGTCAGGCACTTCGGCCTTCGACTCCATGATGTCTACCAGCCGTGTTCCGTCGGGATCGCCACCGAGTGGGGCATCAAGGCTGACAGCTCGACGGCGCTTCTGCCGTCGATGCCAGTCGCGCGCCTTGTTGGCAGCGATCGTAAACAGCCATGGCTTGAAATGACGCGTGCTGTCGAAGGTGCTGGCGGCCAGGTGAACCTGCAGGAAGGTCTCCTGGAACACATCATCGGCAGCGGCGCTTGATCCAAGAAAGCGTGCAAGGAATCCGTGCAATTCCGTCCGATAGCGCTCCAGCAGGACGGCGAACGCTTGGCGGTCGCCGTCGATGTAGGCAGTCAAGAGGGCTTCGTCGGTGATTTCAGCGGTCGCCATCGGGGAAGGGGCGCTTCCGGCGGTCGCGCGGCGCGGCATAGTACGGGAGGAACGGGTCTTTGCCGCGGTTCGATCCGTAAATTGGCGGGCCCGGCGGGATACGGTCTTGGCAAGGTCGCCGAAGCAGTCAAGTAGGGAATCAAAGGGTAGGGGGTTGACGGCGCTTCCGTGCGCGGCCAGCAGTTCCTGAAGGGTAATCGCTTGTACGGCGATGGTCGTCATGAAGGTGCTACGATCCCTCCCCCGACCCGGATCGCCCGAGTTGGGAGTGTTTGTGAAGATTTCCTTTGCCCCCCCAGGAACCCCGGAACCACCATGGCCGTCCCGATTTCCCAGATGTGGACCGTTGCTTCGTACGTTCTCGGACAACGGATCCGCGGAATCAAGCGTTACCCCTTAGTGCTCATGCTTGAGCCGTTGTTTCGTTGCAACCTGTCATGCGCTGGCTGCGGCAAGATTCAATATCCGCCGCACATCTTGAAGAAGAACCTCAGCGTTGCAGAATGCATGCGCGCGGTGGATGAGTGCGGCGCGCCGATGGTGAGTATTCCCGGCGGTGAACCGCTCTTGCATCCAGAGATCAAGGAACTTGTTGAAGCCTTGGTGGCCCGCAAGAAATACATCTATCTGTGCACCAACGCGCTCCTCTTGAAGGAGAAGTTGGAAGCCGGGTATTTCAAGCCAAGCAAGTATTTGAGTTTCAGTGTTCACATGGACGGCCAAGAAGAGCACCATGACTTTGCGGTGTGTCGCGAAGGAACATTCCAGAAGGCGCTCGAAGGAATTCGCCTGGCAGTGAAGATGGGTTTCCGCGTCACCACCAACACCACGCTCTTTCAGGCCGCCGATCCTGCTTCGGTGCGCGGATTCTTTGACGAGATGATGGAACTTGGTGTTGAAGGCATGATGGTCAGCCCTGGCTATGCCTATGACAAGGCCCCGGATCAAGAGAGTTTCCTTGGTCGTCGCAAGACCAATGAGCTCTTTGAGATGATTCTCTCCAATCGCAAGAAGAGCTGGAAGTTCAACATGAGCCCGCTCTTCCTTGAGTTCCTCATGGGCAAGCGCGACTTTGAGTGCACGCCGTGGGGCAGTCCGGCTTTTAACATCTTTGGATGGCAGAAGCCGTGCTACTTGCTGCAAGAGGGGTACTACGACACCTTCAAGGAGCTCATGGAAGACACCGCTTGGGAACGCTACGGCGTGAAGAGCGGCAACCCCAAGTGCCAGAATTGCATGGTGCACTGTGGGTATGAACCAACCGCGGTTGACTACACGTTCTCTGGTGTCACTGGCATTTGGGCAAACGTGAAGGCGCTGGTTGCGCCGCTCTATCCCAATGAGGCTGCAGCGAAGCGCCTTGTTGAGGAATCCAAGAAGCCGCATCGCCCCATTGAGCGTTTGGTGCAGTTGGGTCTTGCAAAAGATGTCGGCGAGAAGAGCGCAGCGTGATTGACGTGCTGCGTCGCGGTGGTCGCGTGGTCATGGCCACGCCCGCGACAGTAGCGATGATGGTGGCGGTCTTGCAGGCTGGATGTCATTCCACCGAACCTGTTCGCTCTAACGAGGCGCCAGCGACGATTCATGTCACGGTGCTGGGCATCACGCCCGGCCGTGGTGTGGTGCGCTGTGCGCTCTACGCCGATCGTGCCACCTTCTTGACGCGTGGTGGAATCACCGAGGGTTTCAGTGTTCCTGCAACGACCGAACGCGCCGACTTTGAATTGCATGCACGCTCGGGGCAGGCGGTCGTGGTGTCCGTCTTTCAGGACCTCGACTCCAATGAAGAACTGAACCGAGGCGCGCTGGGAATTCCCAGTGAACCGTGGGGATTCAGTGGCAAACCTGCGCCGTTGCTGCCGCCGTCATGGAGTGCTTGTGCCATGGTGCCTGTGGCGGGTGACAATCGCCTGGAGATTTACTTGATCGGAAAGGCACGCTGACCATGGCAGACTTGGGCACCCACCGCTCAGCCGATATGCCAGAGTCGGTGCGCGCATTGACCGGGCCGACCGCCAGCGCGTTTGCATGGATCGGTGACCGCAGTAGTGATGTTGTTGAGCACGTCTGTCGCGTCCGGTTCACGTCTGCGGGCTTTGATAGCGGCAAGTTTGCGGAGGGACCGATGATTCTCTCGGCCAACCATCGGAGCTTGCTTGATACAGCGGCCATTCGCCATGCGCTGCCGGCGACGATTCGTGCACGAACGGCCACCGTGGGTGCGCGCGACTACTTTTCGCCTGCTGCCACGGATCGCGGAGTGAAGTTGTGGTTTCGTACAGCGCTGTGTGCGTACGTGGTACGGACATACCGCGTGTGCCTGATTGGTCGTGGTGATGACATGGGTGACGGTGTCGAGCGGATCACCGGACTGCTGCAGGCAGGTTGGAACGTGATCCTGTTTCCGGAAGGAACGCGGGCGCGGGGCGCAACGCTGGGGCGCTTTCGTATGGGCGTTGCGCACATTGCACGTCTCACTCATGCGCGGGTGCTACCGATTTGGATTGAGGGGAGTGACGGGTTGATGCCCGTGGGCGGAAAGTTCATCAATGCCGGCCCAGTCCATGTGAATGCGGGGACGCCGATGCGGATCGGCGCTGATGAGTCGAATGCAGATTTCCTGGTCCGGATGCGCCGGGAAATTGAAGCGTTGCGGGGTAGTTAGTTACCCGCGCTGCGCCGTCGGCGGACTGCGAGGAAACTCCACGTTGCGCCAATGGCTGGCGCTGCAAACAACGTTGCAACGGGCGCCATCATTCCGGCAGTCAATCCGATGGCAAAGAGCAAGATCGGCGCGTTGGTTCGCCAAGCTGCCCACATGATGATGGCCGCTATCGTTGCGGTCACGGGCATCGGCGCACCGCAAGCGGTGAGTGCAGCGACTGTGAAGCCGGTGATGGCAACCGTGAATGCTGCCAGCATATTCATCATGCATCGCGCCATACTGTTTCGATGGCCGACCGGCCACAGCAGGTCGATGCGTGTGGATCCATCGTGTGCCCAACGTCGGCCGGTAGTGAACGCGCGCACGATGATGCTGAACACCAAGACGAGCGTGCCTTCTGTCCAATCACGTCCAAATTGATAATGACTTGGCGCAATAGCCGCGTCGCGATAGATGACCGGGATCTCAACTTGCTGGACACTCGCGCCCGCCCAGACGAGCCGGATGATCGCTTCTTCTTCCCATGCATAGCGGCCGCTGCGGCACTGCAAGGTGCGCGTCAGGGCAAGCGGGTACAACCGCATGCCGCACGCTGCATCGCCAACGATTGCTCCGCAGGCGGCGCGTACCGCGAGTCCACTGAGAAATCGACCGAACAACCGCGCAGTCGGATAGTTGCGCGGCAGGGCACGACGATCACCGAGGACCAACGTTTGTTCGGCGCACTCCGTTGGAAGCGCGTTGAGAAACGCTGAAATTCGCGCGCTGTCGTGTTGGCCATCGGCGTCAATGGTGAGGGCGTGTGTTGCGCCCCGATTGGCGGCGGCTGCAAATCCAGCGAGCAGCGCGGCCGCCTTGCCCTGATTGTGCGCAAGTCGGATCACCTGGCCGGGCGCGCCGTTGGCAATCAGCCATTGTTCGGCGACATCCGCTCCCCCATCCGTACTGCCGTCATCCACTACCACGGCATACAGACCGTGTGCGTGCAGGCCGGAGAGCACCTCCGGAACCGTGAGTGCGTGGTTATAGAGGGGAACGATTCCCACAACGGATGTCATGCGCTGCGTAGGTTAGTCTGCAAAGCAATGGCGGAACGGATTGATGTTGCAGCACTGCTTACCAACGCTCGAACCGGAGCGCGGGATTCGCACTTTGCGCATATGAATCCAGCATTCGCCAAGTTGGTGGAATTGATCGGCTTCGATCGGAGTTATGTTCGCGGCGAGGGTCAGTACCTGTGGGATGCTCAGGGTCATCGTGTGCTTGACTGCTTGGCGGGATACGGGGCGCTGGCGCTCGGTCGGGCGCATCCAGTGGTGACTGACGCGCTGGTGCAATGTTTGACGCTGGCGCCGCCGGCCTGGGTGCGTTGGGAGTTGAATCCACTTGCAGCTGAAGCTGCTCGGCGCTTGAAACTGCAGTGCGGCGGTGTAGCTGACCGCGTGTTCTTTACTAATTCCGGAACCGAAGCAATCGAAGCGGCTATGAAGTTCGCGCGCCAGCACACGGGTCGGCCCGGATTGTTGGCGTGGTCAGACTCCTTCCATGGTCTTACCTACGGTGCGCTGTCTATCAATGGCAACGAAGATCTGCAGCGCGGATTTGGTCCGCTGCTCCCTGGCGCTGCGATTGTTCAGTTTGGAGATCTTGAAGCACTCGAACGCGCTCTGAGCGGTCGCGATGTCGCCGCGCTGGTAGTGGAGCCAGTGCAGGGCAAGACGCTTCGGTCGCTGGCGCCGGGCGTATTGCAAGAAGCGCACGCGCTGTGCAAACGCTACGGGACGCTACTTATCGCTGATGAAATTCAAACCGGTTGCGGACGTACTGGCGCGTTCTTGGCGGTGCATCACGATGGTGTTGAGCCAGACATGGTGGTGCTCGCGAAAGCCCTATCGGGCGGATTCGTGCCGGTTGGCGCGGTATTGGTGCGGAGCGATGTGTGGGAATCCACCTACTCATCCATGGACCGATCAGTCGTTCACAGTTCCACGTTCCATGAAGGGCCGCTTGCCATGGTGGCGTTGCTTGCCACGTTGGAGGTCATTGAGCAGGACCGCTTGGCTGCGCGGGCTGCCGAGTTGGGAGAATTGCTGATTCGCCAACTTCGCGCGGAGTGCGCGGATATTGCCTGCGTGCGCGAGATTCGCGGCAAGGGATTGATGGTCGGAGTGGACCTGGATACAAGAAGAATTCCCAGCTTTGCCAAGATTCCAATGTTGGGGCGAATTACTGAACCGATGATCGGTCAAGCAGGCATCATGCAGTTGCTCGACGTGCATTCAATCTTGGCGCAGACGACGGGCGCGCGTCGACCACTGCTGAAGTTCGTTCCACCGTTGATTGTGAATGAAGGAGATGTTCAAGCGATCGTGGCTGCTACGGCGGCGTCATGTCGAGCGCTTGCATCGGGTCGCTTCTACGGCGCCATGGGTTCTGTAGCAAGCAACATGCTGCGCACCGGGTTGGGCCTCAGCCGCGCCTGAATGCGTGGCGATTACTTCGCCGCGGGCGTGGCAATCTCAATGACAAGGCCATCGCGGTCCTTCAGGGCCTTCTCCAATTGCTTCTCAAGCGTTGCGACGCGATCGTTCTTCTCAGTCTTGGCTTGCTCAAGTGTGATAGAGCCGCTCTTGTACGCCGGGTTTGACTCTGGATTAATGCGCCGCGCAATGGTCAGTTGATTGGTGTAGATGGAGACCAGCGTTCGGTACAGCGTGATCTTGGCCTGGGAATTTGCACTCTGCAGCTTCTCTCGGGCGGTGACTGCTTGCACTTCATAGGCTGCAATCTTGTCAGTGATTCGACCGTAGTCGGAGGTTGCGCAGCCACCCACGATGATGATGGCGAGCAATGCAGACGCGATGAAACCAGAGTTCTTCATGGCAGCATGATATGCGCGGGCTCATTTGTGCATTGGCAGGGCGCTGCCTGCGGCGCGTTCCGGTATGGTGCAACCGCTGTGGAATTCCCAACACTGCCCCAACGGTCAACGGAGCAAGAGAGCATGGACGATGCTTCTCCGAGCCGCTTGGTGCTCAGTGATGAATATCGATTTTTACGGCATTTGAATCGGGCGACTGCTGCTGCGGATGCCATCGTCGACGCGGTGGCGGACCGCATTCCTACTGCTGGATCGCGGCCAATCTCGCTGGTTGACTTCGGATGCGGCGGGGCTGACATTCCGGAGCGATTTCTGAATTTATCTCGGGCGCGAGGTTGGGATTGCACATGTCTCTGCACTGATCGAAACGCGGACGCCATCGAGATGGGGCGGTCGCGAGTGCTGAAGCATTCTCAGTCTGGATCGCGCACGGATTCAGGCGCGGTGGGTGGCGCGGGCATGGAATTTCGCGTGGTGGATCTACTGGCCGCGGAGCGCGTTCTTGGTGCGCGTAGTTTCGATGTTGCACATGCATCGTTAGTGCTGCATCACCTTGATGATGAATCCGCGGTGGTCGGTCTCCGCGCGATGGCTGCAGTGGCGCGCGAACTAGTGGTGTGGAACGACTTGGTCCGTGACAAACTCGGTATCTGGGGAGCGCAGCTTTCCACTATCACCGCCAGCAAAGAGTTGCGGCACGATGCAGTGGTAAGCGTGCGCCGCAGTTTCACCATGCGCGAGGCGCGCGCCGTGGCCGAAGCCGCGGGGCTCATCGATATTCGTGTACGTCGCGTGCGGGGCGCTCGCTTTGTTCTCACCGGTGTGCCAGGGCCGTCACAGCCGCTGTCGGTGGGTCGTCCGTTAGCTCGTGCAGAAGGAATCGGTTTTTCGTACGGCAAGCGATCGGTTCTCAATGACGTCAACTTTGTTGCTCGCTCTGGGGAACTTGTTCATATCACCGGAGCGAACGGTTCCGGAAAGAGCACGCTGCTGGCCTGCATGGTGGGTGCGCTCAAGCTCTCGGCAGGGCGGGCGTGGATTGATCAGACCGCGCTTCTTCCTGGGTACCACCCGCAGGAAGGGGGCCTTTTTTCAGCGCTGAGCGTTGTTGCCAACCTGGAAACTGCGGCCCGCCTCGCACGTGTGCCGGCAGTCGATCGATCGAGCGCCGTGGCTCGCTGCCTCCGGGACTTTGGTCTTGCAGAGCACGCCCAGTATCGGGTTGATCGTCTGTCCGGCGGCTTGAAGCGGCGAACCGCGCTCGCTTGCGCAGTGATTCATTCGCCCATGGTTGTAGTGTTGGATGAACCAGACGCGGGACTTGATGCGCTCGGTCGCGATGCGTTGGTGCGCACGGTTGAGGCAGTATTACAGCGCCGTGGCACGGTGATACTGGCGTCGCATGCCTCGTCGTGGCTGCAGGGATTGGCAACGACTACGCCGCTCGTTGAGGTGTGTCTATGACGCTCGCCGCCTATCACCCCGCGCGGATGCTGATTGACCAGATGTACTTTGGAACCATCCAGGCCTTGCCGATGCTGGCACCACTCATGGGTCGGGCGGTCGCAATCGGCGGGATGGCTGCGGTCCCGTTCTGGCGCCGGACGCTGCGCGCAAATGCGCGACTGGCGCTTGGTCCGCAGGCTGCTGAAGCGGAGGTGCGTGCCGTTGCGACGGAAATGCTCCTGAATATGCAGCGATCCATTGCGGAAATTTTGCTGTCGGAGGGAGTGGCCGTTGATGCACTTGCGGCGCGCGTGACGCGATTTTCCGGGCAAGAGCAATACCACGCCGCTCATGATCGCGGACGTGGTTTGGTGGTAGCCAGCGCTCATATGGGTGCATTTGAACCATCTATTGCGCTCTTGCGAAAGTTTGAGTCACGTATTCATGTGCTGTTCCATCCGGACCCGCTGCCGCGCTTTGAGCGGGCGCGCAGTGCGTTGCGACAGTCGCTTGGCATCATTGAACATGCAGTGAGCGATGGAGTTTCTGCGTGGGCGGCCCTGCAGGACGCGTTGCGCGCCAATGAGGTGGTGGTATTGCACGCCGACCGCGTGATGCCCATGCAGCAGGGATCGCGAATTCCATTCTTAGGAGCCCACGACACCGTGCTCCCCACCGGTGCCGCCCGATTGGCACTGACGTGTGGGGCGCCGATTGTTCCGACCTTCTGCTATCGACATGGGCACGATTTGGAAGTGGAAATGATGGCGCCCATCTATTGTGAAGTTGAATCGCTCCGATCATCGGAGGTTGCATCGCACCCGGCGCAGTTGGCATTAGTGGCTGCGCTGGAGATTGCCATTCGCAAGCATCCATCGCAGTGGATGGCATTTATGCAAGTGCGGGAGGCGCGGCCGTGATGACCTTGGCATTGGCCATGTTGCGATCATTTCTGGCCGACCGCGTCGCGGCGCTCTTGACACTGTTGGCGCCGTTGGCGTTCTTTACATTGATTGCTTTGTTCTACCGGCACTTGGAGGCTACCGATGGATTTCGATTTGAGATCGCCGTGGTTGATGAGTCTGGTTCCGCTGACGCGCGGCTCTTTGCGGAAGCGATGCAGTCATGCGGTATGCAACGCGTGCATGTTTCCGAAGTTCGTGAGTCGGGACTAAGTACCCATGGCGTACTCGCAACGGTGCACATTCCCAATGGATTTAGTCGTTCCGATCCACGCGTGCTGGTGGAGGCTGCCTCGCCGCTCCCAGGTGCTTCGGATGCCGCGTTGCAACTGGTGAACGCAGCCAACGCACGCGCCTTTGCAGTTGACCTTCCGGCGGTCACGGCGCAAGTCACATCGCTGAACGGCATGTTGGTTCGCGGCAGCGCTGCAGGTATTGCCCTGATCTTCATCATGTTCTCATCCGCGTCCATTGCATCGCGAAGCCTCGGCGACGATGCATCGGGTTTGCAGGATCGATTGCGGTCGCTGGGTGTCAGTGCTGCCGCTTCCACGGCGGCTCGCATCGTTGCGATTTCCATCATCGCTTGGTGTCAGTTGGCATTGACACTTGCCTGGGCAGCACTGGCATTCCAATTGGTTCCTACCTCCGTCATTGCCTTGATATGCGCGAGCTTCATTGCTGCGGTTACCAGTGCGGCATTCTTTGTTGCTCTTGCTGCGCTGTGCGGGTCTCGGGCTCGATTTGTTGCGATAGCTCCAGTGATTACCTTGGTACTGAGCGCGCTTTCGGGAAGCATGATTCCGCGCATTCTGCTTCCGACATCAATCGCCTCCGTTGGTGGATGGCTGTTCCCAGCATGGGCGATCGACGCTTGCAGCGCAGCCATTGACGGCCGATTTGATGGTCGATCGATTGGCATGTTGGCGGCGATGTCGGTCGCTTCGACGTTGGTGGCTTTGTTCTGTGCTCGGAGGAGTGCGCGCTGATGAGCTCCCCGATCGCCATTGTCCGCGCGGCAGCGTGCGGCGCCATGGGCGCTGATATTGCAGCGATGGTTGATTCATTGCGCACGGATCGCTGCGGTGTTGGTCCATCGGATGTGTTGGAGCAGGTGCCCGCGGTAGCGGCGGGTGTCGGGCAGGTTCCACTTGGAAATGAGCCCGGCACGAACGGCGACATGGCGCGCGCGGATGCCATCGCGCCTGTGGCCATCCATCACAATGACCGCGCCGAACAGTTGCTGCGGCGCACACTGGCGCAGTTGCTGGGCGCTGATCCAGCGGCAACCATTGGGGTTGATCCCAACCGAACCATGGTGGTGGTTGGCACAACACTCGCCGGTATGCGTCACTGTGGCGCAGCTATGCGGCTGGAGGGTGCCGATCGCGCCGCAGAAGCGTTGCATTCGTACGCAGGAATTCCGGCTGGATCAGTACTGCGTCAGGCCATCGAGGGGCTGCCGATTGCAGGTGGGGCCATCACGGTGTCCTGCGCGTGTGCCTCGGCGCTGAGTGCCATTGCCCACGGCTGCGCGTTGCTGCGCTCCGGAGAAGCGTCCTGCGTCATCGCCGGTGGATACGACCCAATTTCGGAGTTTGCATACGGCGGTTTTTCCGCGTTGCAGCTGGTAGCGGCCGGGCCACTGAGTCCGTTCGCCGAAGAGCGTGAAGGCATGAAGCTTGGCGAAGGGTGTGCGTTGGTAGTGCTTCGTCTGCTTTCCGACGCACAAGCGCGCGGCGAAGTACCAATAGCAATCATTGAAGCGATTGGTGAATCGAGTGACGCACACCACCTGACGCAACCGCATCCGGAAGGGCGGGGCGCTGCGACCGCGCTCGCCGCAGCGGTGCAGCAGGGACTGCCCGACCTATTGATTGCTCACGCCACCGGCACTCCAGGAAATGACGCAGCGGAGTATCAGGCCTACCGCGCAGCATTTGGTGCCGATCTCCCGCGTGTGGCGATCACCGCGCTGAAGAGTCGCTTTGGTCATCCGCTCGGTGCTGCCGGCGCGTTGGAATTGCTGGCGGTGCTGGCATGCGCGGATGCTGGATTTATCCCGGCAGGATTGGGCCGTCCGGTGGATCGAAACGCATTTCCTGACATTGACCTCTTGCAACAGAACCCGCGCAGCAGCGCGCCGCGACGAGTGACCGTACTGGCCGCCGGATTCGGGGGGGCAAACGTCGCTATGTCAGTGGTTCGCGGCGAACAACCGATGCGATCAGCGGCGACCGAGGGCATAGTGTCCGCTCCGCGCGTGGTGATCCGAGCAATCGGTTGCGTCTCTGCGGGTGGTCGTGGATTGGCTGGGCTACAGCGGCTTGCTGATTGCGGCGCACGCGATGTTTCTGAAGAGACGCTCGCGCCGCTCCTTGATCGCTCGCGAACGCGCCGGTTCGCGTTGCTGCCCCGACTGATGCTCGCGGCGTGTCGCGATCTCTGTGACGCTGTTGGCATGTCCGCGCATGACTTGGCATCCATGCCACTCCTTGCAGCATCGTGGCATGGCGCGGCTGCGTTCACCGAACAGTACTACCGTGATCTGCTCTCTTCGGGCATCAATCTTGCCAATCCGATGTTGTTTGCGGAGTCCGTGCCCAACGTGGGCAGTGCACACGTGTCACTTGGATTTGGCATGACCGCTGCAAGCGCCACGGTGATTGGTACACGGACCGCGGGGCTGGAGGCGATGTTCTTGGCATCGTGCCGCATTCGTTCCGGTGAATGGGACAAAGCGATGGTTGTGATGGCTGACGAATCGCATCCCACGATTGACGCGGTACTGGGTCATTGCACCGGCAAAGAAGTGCGAAGCGGATCAGCGGGGATGGCATTTCTCATCGAACGAATGGACGCAAATCATGCGGAACCGTTGCCTGAGATTGTGAAATTTGACCGTTCGATCATGGAGCGCGGACTGTGGCGTTCCGGAGTTCGCGGGCGCGGCGCACTTGCTGTGCCGGAGATCGGCTGTGTTGCAGGTCCGGCCGCGCTTGCCTTGGAAATTGTAGGCGGCCACTCAGGCAACATCTCAATTTCTTGCAATGATCCGAACGGATTTGCGTGGACCCTACACGTCAAGGCGAACGGAATTCCTCAGGCGTTTGCTACAGTATGACCGTGGTTCCCCTGTCATCGATCTCTCTTTCGCCTCCGCCGCCACGGGTAGTTTTCCCTGTCGATTGGCGCGCTACCGGTGATGCACGCACTGACTTGCCATCGTGGGTCGGCGCAGAGTGCGATCGTGGAGCGACGGTTGCATCGGTGAGTGTTCCCGTTCAGTCATGCGTGGGCGAACAGTTGGCGCAGATCGCCTTCCAAGCTTTTTCTGAAGTACTGAGTGCACTCGGAGCGCCAGCAACGCGGGTGTGGGCGTTCTTGCCATCGATTACTACGCATGATTCTCACGGGCTCAACCGCTACATGCGGATGAACATCGGTCGCACGCAGGCGTACGCCGCGGCGCGTTGGCCATTGCCATTCATGCCCGCGGGCACGTGCGTCGGCCATGCGGGCGACTTGCTAGTGGTTCATGCGCTCGCACTGCCCGGTCCAGTGCGGTCCATCGAGAATCCCCGACAGCGCCCGGCGTGGCAGTATTCCTCAAAGTTTGGCCCATCAGCACCGCCATTTACCCGAGCAGTACTTTCGCAGCACTTACTGCTGGCCTCGGGTACCGCGGCCGTGGTTGGTGAAGACGTTGTGTATCCCCATGACGTGCAGGCGCAATGGAAGGAGACGCTCAGTCACTTTGCGACGCTGCGGTCGGTTGCTCAGGCCCGTGGTGAGTGGCGGTCAGTGCAGATTTATGTGCGTGATCAGTCTGACCTTTCCACCGTTTCGCGATTGGCGCAACAGGAGTTTGCAGACGGCGTGGAGCGGATTCTGCACGCGCCGCTCTGTCGCCAGGCACTCCTTGTAGAGGTCGAGGCGGTGGCCGATGTCTGAAACGCTGCATGTTGATTGCCTAGTGATTGGCGCCGGCCCCGCTGGCAGCGCTGCCGCGATCGACATGGCGCGCGAAGGTCTCAAGGTGCTGGTGATTGATCGCGGTGAATTCCCGCGATTCCGGATCGGCGAGAGTTTCTTGCCGCGAACGAAGCGTGCACTGCGACGCCTCGGTGTCCTTGATAAGTGCATGGCTTTGCCGCATGCACGCAAGGTGGGTGTGGAAATTTCCATGGGCGACCGCCGCTACGGGTCTCGGACATTCTTCTTCCGCGACACCATCGGTAACGGTGAGAAGGACGCCTTCAACATGGCGCGCGTTCATCTGGACATGATGATGATGGAATCCGCACGCGAAGCCGGCGCGGATGTGCGCACTTCATGCGCGTTGCGTTCCATACAGTCGCACGGTGACTCGGGAATTGTGGCTGACACCGACGCGGGGATCGTCCATGCCAAGTGGATGATTGACGCCAGTGGTCAAGCGAGCGCCTTGGGTCGTGAGTTTGGCACCCGTCGCTACCACTCGTTTCTTCGCAATGTTGCGTACTTTGAACACTTTGAGGGCGTTATTCGCCCATCCGGAAATGCCGCCAATTGCTTTGGCCTCACGGTGATGGATGAGGGCTGGTTCTGGTTGATTCCGCTGGATGAACACCGCACCAGTGTGGGTTTCGTTGCGCGTGAACCACTGCACCGATCGCTTGATGTTGCACCGGAAGATCGATTCTGGTGGGCGGTGGAACGCACTCCCATCATGGCGGAACGTATGGCCAATGCGCGCGGTCCTTCTACTAATCGGGTGATCGCGGACTTCACGTATCGATGTGATCCATTTGCTGGACCTGGATTCTTCCTTGTGGGCGATGCTGCTGCGTTCTTGGATCCAGTGTGGTCGACGGGCCTCACGCTGGGGCTACTCGCAGCCGAGCAGGCGGCGGCGGGCGTCATTCGGATGTCGCGTGGGGCCAGACCAGCAACCGAGCGAGCGCGGTACCAGGCGTGGGCCACCCGAGTGGTCAGCCGCGCGTTCCGACTTGTGGAAGGTTTCTACGACCCCGGATTCCGTGATCTTCTCTTTGCCCCCACCCAACCGCGCGAATTGGTGCGCGGGTTTGTGACGCTGCTCGCCGGTGAGTTTGATGCCGTTCAACCAGCAACCGCAGTCCGTTGTTGGGCCCTTGGATCCATGTGTGCCATCCAGAAACGCGTTGGATTTGCGCCGCGTACTCGCCCATTCCGTCTGCGCCCTGACGGTGTGAATAACCGCGCACCGGTGGCGAGCCTCGCTCGCGGGGCTGCCGCGCAATGAATCTGGTTTTTGCGGCGCTGGCACATCAGTGCGCCACGGAGCCGGATCGAGTGCGCGTGACTGACCCGGATGGACGCGAGTGGACCAATCGCGCGTTACTCACTGCAATTGCTGCCGCGACACAGGCGATCGAACTTCGCTGCGCACCGGGCTCCTTGGTGGCGGTCACTGTGCCATCCGGCGGCGCATTCTGGGTAGCAAGTCTTGCCACCATGCGCGCCGGTTGCGATGCGCTGCTAATGGCCCACGCCGCGCCGCGAGCCATGATCAATCGGGTAGCGCGTGAACTGTCACCCAGTCTGATCATTGACAGCGCGCAGTTGGCGGAACTTGTGTTGCCGACAGCCATCGGTTCGACCAACACGCAGCCCTCGCGTCCATGCGGCGGAATTGTCCTGCTTTCGTCCGGCACCACCGGAATGTCACGTTTCGTTCGCCGATCGCCCGGCGCGATTGATTGCGTTGCTGCTGGACTGGTTGACGCGCAGTTGTATCAACACGCTGACACAGTGGGATCATTTCTCCCAATGCATCACGCGTACGGATGCGAACACGCATTTCTAGCGCCGCTATTGAGCGGGGCATCCGTTCGACAGCACGGGTCATTCACTATTGAAGGCGCACAGCAGTTCATTTCCACTGGAGTAACAGTGCTCCCGTTGGTACCAGCGGCAGCGGCAGCCATTGCCGAGGGTGCGATTCCTGCCCATGCACTCCGATGCGTCCTCGTGGCAGGATCTCCGCTGCGTGGGTCAGTGCGTGCACGGTTCCAGGCGGCCTTGGGCGTTCCACTTATCGATCTCTATGGCGCCAGCGAAGTCGGCACCATCTGGCTTGATCGTGGTGCCGGTGGCGTACCGATCCCGGGCGTTGCCATTCGCATTGTTGACCCGTTGTGCCGCGAGCGCATGGTTGACGTGGCAGACGGCATCGTCGGTGAACTGGCGGTTCGCTCCGGCGCAGCGTTCGATTGCATCGTCGGCCATTCGCACGGACAAGAAGATTTGCAGGACGGATACTTTCGAACAGGTGATATTGGCGTTCGATCCACTGATGGATTCTTGCACATCACCGGTCGAGTCAAGCTTGTGTTTGATGTGGGCGGACTCAAAGTGAACCCGTACGACGTGGAAGCTGCCATTGAAGAGCACCCTGATGTTGCTGTTGCGCTGGTTGAGCCAGTGCTGGTGGCTCATGGTCTCACCCGCGTAGCTGCGCGCGTGGAGTTGGTCACACCGACGCGTTCGCTGGATCCTACCGAGTTGCGCGCGTTCATTGCCGAACGCGTACCGGCGCACGCGGTGCCGCGCACCATTGCGTTTGTTGCTCAGTTCTCACGCAGTGCAAGCGGCAAAGTGTTACGCGCGGCACCAACACTGCCTCCAGTGGTGGCGCGTCCGGCACAGTTGCGTGACCGCGCGTCCCGCGAACAATGGACGCAAGCGCTGTTCAACAACAGCGCCGCTGGCTACGACCGATCCAGCGGCGCCCTGATGGGCGGACTGGGGCGTCCGTATCGGCGACGCATGTTGCAAGCGGCGGGTTTGCGCCCGGGAATGTCGCTCCTGGATGTTGGTAGCGGCACCGGAGTCTGCGCGTTGCTTGCTCAAGAAATCGTCGGCGCAGCCGGTCGGGTAGTGGCGCTCGACCCGAGTTCTGGAATGCTGTCGGTGGCTCGCGCTCGGGGTGTTCGGGAAACGGTCCTTGGCTGCGCGGAGCAGTTGCCATTTCCCAGTGCATCCTTTGACTGCGTATCCATGGGCTACATGTTGCGGCATATTGAGGACATGCACACCGTATTTTCGGAGGTGCTGCGGGTGTTGCGCCCAGGCGGTCGGATCGTGCTGCTTGAAGTTACTTCCGCACGGGGCGCGATCACTGCGCCACTCTTTCGCTTCACGATGCGGCATGTGGCGCCGACGGTCGGGGTGTTGGCTAGCGGGCGCATCTCTACATTTCCCATGATGCGCTATTGGGCGGACACCATTGCGGATGCGGTCCGACCCGCGGTGATCATTTCCGCGTTGGAATCCGCAGGATTTGTAGGGGTTCGCCACGCCACCGAACTCGGTGTCATGAGTTACTACCGCGGCGTTTCGCGGCTGTAAGACTCAACCGATTTCAGGTCTCCGCAGGCGTAGTCGGCGGCACCGCCAAGACCAGTATTCCAGATGCCAGTCGCTCGGATTGACTGTGCGCGGTCACATCAAATTGGTGCAGTGAGCCCATGCCGCCCGAGACTTTCGCGCTCAGTTCAATCTGGCAGGGCGGTCGCGCCGGAGCATGGAATCGGAGATTGATGTGCGCCAAGAATCCCGGCCGACGCGGCCCGATGCCTTCGCCGGGCAGCGAAGTCAGGGCAATACCAGCCGCCTGAGCGAGCGCTTCGCCGATCAATACTCCCGGAATGATTGCATCCTCGGGAAAGTGCCCGCGCAGAAAGTCCTCATCACCCCGGATGGTCCATGTGGCGTGCACCGCGCCGTCGCCGAGTTGGCAAATGTTGTCAATGAACAAGAACGGGGCTCGATGCGGCAGCAGCTGTTCGGGCGAAACGTCGTTCACTTTCCAGCCGCCAACAATTCAGTGTGCGCAAAGTCGATGAACACTCCAACGCTTGACATAGTGTCTTTCCCAAGTTTCTTTGGGGCAATCTTGTGCCCGAAGCGCTTCTCAATGCCGGTCACCAACATCAGTAGATCAAGTGAATCCAATGCAAGTCCGCCACCGATGAGTGGTAGTTCGTCGGGAAGATCCATCCCGGCGAACTTCAGGTCCACCTGAAGGATTTCGCGTACTGCAGAAGCGACTTGTTCTCGTTGCATGGTCACGCGGGTGAAATGGTAGCCAACGATGCCTGTCGGGACACACCATCGACAAAGACATGCACGGCCCGACCGGTGAGGTTGCGACCGTTAAATGGGCTGTTGCGACTCTTGGAAACACTTGCCGCAAGATCGACGGTCCAGCGTGCCGTCGGGTCGATCACCGTTACGTCCGCCGGTGCGCCGACGCGCAACGTGCCCAGGCCGGAGGCATCAAGCCCAAGCAACTTACTCGGTTGAATGGTCATCAACGCAATGAGGCGCGGCCAACCGATGGCGCCGCTCGCCACCAGTGCCTCCACATAGAGGGGCAGTGCATGTTCAAGACCAATGATGCCGAATGAGGCCTGCGCAAAGTCGCGGGCTTTTTCGGCTTCAGTGTGCGGCGCATGATCGGTGGCCAGCACATCAATCGTTCCGTCCGCGACCGCAGCGCGCAGTGCCTGGACATCCGCGGCGGTGCGCAGCGGCGGATTCATCTTGGCTTGGGTGTTGTAGTCATCGCACGCGGCGTCGGTGAGCAGCAGGTGGTGCGGACTTGCCTCGCCGCTCACGGGTTGCCCCGCGGCGCGCGCACGGCGGAGAATCTCGGTACTACCGGCTGCCGATACATGTTGCGCGTGGTACCTGGCTCCAACAGCCCGGTTGAGCATGACATCGCGCTCCAGCATCAACTCTTCAGCGATCGCCGGCCACGCACCAAGTCCAAGCTTTACTTGCAGGGGACCAGCGTTCATGGCGGCACCGTGCGTGAGGCTTGGCTCTTGGCAATGTTGCATGAACGCGCAACCAACCACCTTGGCCATCTGCAGCACGCGCAACATCATCTGGGCGTTGGCGATGCCGTCGCCATCATCAGTGAACGCCACGGCGCCCGCCTGTTTCATAGCAGCCATGGGTGCTAGTTGTTCGCCCGCGCGCCCAACCGTTGCAGCTCCCGCAACAAATACACGCGCCAAGTTTGCCTCGCGCGCCCGCAGGCGCACGAACTCCACAAGTGGCCCGGAATCAAGGCACGGCGTGGTGTTCGGCATGCAGCAGACACTGGTGAACCCGCCGGCAATCGCTGCGGCTACACCGGTGGCGATGGTTTCCTTGTGCTCTCCGCCCGGCTCACGCAAATGCACGTGCGGATCGATCAGCCCGGGACACACCATGAGGCCATGGCAGTCGACGACCTCCGCTCCGGCAGCGGACAATTCTCCAGCCTTCATGCTGATAGCGGCGATACGACCGCCGACCAACAGCACATCGCCGGTGCCGTCAATTCCAGAGGCCGGGCAAATCACTCGACCAGCGCGCAGGAGGGTGGTGCTCATCGCGAGGGAGGGTACTCCGAACCGGTAGCGCAGCGCCGCAGATGGATGCGCGTCACCCGCGGAGTGTGGCGCTGCCGCAGGTGGACGCGCCACAAAAACACGCACGCCCGCTGTTGAGGCGGGCGTGCGGAACATTCGAGCAATGAAACGTCAATCAATCAATCAATCAATCGGGTGCAACTGACCCCGAAGTGATTTAGCCGTTCGTGGTGCCAGTGACCGGGCACTTTGCGCCTTCGGTCATGGCTGGGCAGCAACTTGAGGCCTTTGCGGAGGTCTTGGTGGTGCTGGTTGAGCAGCAACCCTCGACCTTGGCTGAGGTCTTGGTGGTGGTTGAGCAGCAACCTTCCTTCTTCTCGCCGACTGCGCCCGGAGCAACTGCTGGTGCAGAAGCTGGGGTGGTTGCAGTGGCCTTGTTCATGCAGCACTCTGCGCCCTTGGTGCAGGTCTTGGCGTCACTGGTGCACTTGGTGTCGCACTTCTTGGCGTCGGTGCAGCATGATGACTTCTCACCCATGGCGCCGGCAGAGGTGTTCTGCTTCTCGGTCGAGTCGCAAGCGGCGAAGAACATGGTGGCGCAGAGACCAGCGGTGACGAGTGCAAACTTCTTAGCGTTCATGGGAGTGGCTCCTGATTAGTTGATCCGATCGTGCGCGAACCGAAAGTAGTCCGCAGGAAATAAAGTATACGGAGACCCAACGGGTGCAACGTCGTACTATTTCAGCAATGCCACCGGAAATCCCGGAATTTCAAGACGACCCCACCCCGGGGAAGGCGCCCCAAAATGAGCCCCTGGAGGCTCGGATTGACCGAATTCGGCGTCTTTCTGACAAGGCGCGCGCGCTTCCGCGTGTTCCGGGGGTCTATCTCATGAAGGATGCGACCGGAAAGGTCCTGTATATCGGCAAGGCTCTCTGCCTACCGGACCGTGTTTCCAGTTACTTCGTACCCAGCGCAGACTTGGGGGGTCGCAAACAGCCCATGCTGGATGTTGTCACGGACTTCGACATTCTGGAATGCGAAGCAGAGTGGGAGGCGCTGCTCTTGGAGAGCCGGCTCGTCAAAGACATTCATCCGCGTTTCAATGAACTGCTGCGCGACGACAAGACATTTCCATACCTCGCCGTCACCATGCGCGATGAGTTTCCCGGGGTCTACGTCACCCGCAATCCATCCGATGAGCGATTCACCGGCGCGCGCATCTTTGGTCCGTTCACCAGCGTGCATGCACTGCGCAGTGCGGTCACATTCATGCAGCGCGTGTTTCAGTATCGAACCTGCGAACTTGATATCAAGTCGGATGATCCTGCCAATCGGCGCTTTCGTCCGTGTCTCTTGCACTCCATTGGCCAGTGCACTGCGCCGTGCGCCAATCTTGTTGGCAAGGAACGCTATCGCGGTGACGTGGACCGCTTTCTGCGATTCCTTGGTTCCAAACGCAGCGCCTTAACGCGAGAGCTGCAGGCCGAGATGGCAAAGGCATCGGAGGAGCGACGCTTTGAGGATGCTGCCGTACTGCGCGATCAGATTCATGCGCTCTCTAAACTTGACGACCGAGAAACCCGCAGCGGTGAAGAGTACGACTGGCAACCAGAGATCACCATCTTTGCTGGTGATCCCACGGTCGGTACGCGCAGCCTGCAGCGCACGCTTGGCTTGGATCGTCCCATTCGCTGCATGGAAGCAATTGATATTGCCCACCTCGGCGGCGCAGAAACGGTTGGCAGCAAAGTGTGCTTTGTTGACGGCCGACCATTCAAGGACGCCTACCGTCGCTATCGCATTGAGAGTGCGCAGAACGACGACTATCGCTCCATGCGCGAAGTGGTGAGCCGTCGCTATCGCGAAGCGGGCGAGGGCGCAGAATTGTTCCCGGATGTCATCCTTGTCGATGGCGGCCTTGGGCAGTTGCACGCCGCGCTGGAAGCATTTGAATCACTGGGTGTTCAGCCGCCCATGGTGATCAGTCTGGCGAAGAAGGAAGAACTCATCTACGTCCAACGCGAGAGTGAGCCGATTCGGCTGGCCCGCAACAATGCCGGCTTGCGCCTCTGCCAAGCCATTCGCGATGAGGCACATCGTTTCGCGCAGCATTACCACCACATTCTGCGCCGTAAGCGAACCTTCGGCGAGGATCAGTGATGACCGATTTCAGCCAGCATGCTGGCACGGCCATCCTTACGCAGGCAGTGGCATGGCGCCCGTTGGACCATCGTCAGTCTTGATCGCCGGTGCCGGCAGTATGGCCTTCGGTGTAGTACTTGCCATTTCAGCGCCCAAGAGATCTGCCACCGTCGGCTTGGCAGGTGCTTCGCCGCGCATGACGCGATCGACGTCATCTTTGGTCAGCGTCTCGTACTTCAGCAGGGCTTCGGCAACTGCAACCACTTGCTCCCAGTGCTGGTCAATGAGGCGAGCGGTGTCGGCAAAGGCATGTTCTGCCATGTGTCGAATCTCTTCATCAATGAGATGCGCAGTTTCCGGTGAATAGTCCTTGTCTGCGACGAACGCTTCGCGGCTGTCTTCGCCCTTGTAACTGACGAATCCGAGGCGCTCACTCATGCCCCATTCAAGCACCATGGCGCGCGCAAGGCGTGTCACCATCTTGATATCCATGCCTGCGCCGCTGGAAATATCGCCGGTCTTCTTTGCTTCAGCAATGCGTCCCGCGCACAGAACACGCATGGTTGCTTCGCAGTACTTGCGACCGTACCCGTAGCGATCCTTTTCGGGAAGGCTGAAGGTGGTGCCCATGGCCTGACCGCGCGGAATGATGGTCACTTTGTGCAGTGGGTCTGCGTCGTCGTTCAGCACTTGCACCACCGCATGGCCAGCCTCGTGGTAGGCGGTTGCAATGCGCTCTTGCTCCTCGATCTTGCGGCTCTTCTTTGCTCGACCCCAACGCACCTTGTCGCGGGCTTCTTCAAAGTCGACCATCTCGATGGTGTCTTTGTCCGCCATGGTGGCGATGATGGCTGCTTCATTGATGAGCGCTGCCAAGTCGGCACCACTGAAACTTGGCGTTGCGCGTGCAACCTTGTCCAAGTTGACGTCTGGCCCAAGCTTTACCTTCTTGGAATGAACGCCAAGAATCTGCCGGCGTCCCACCACATCCGGCGGGCTGACACCAACCACGCGGTCAAATCGACCAGGGCGGGTCAAGGCAGGGTCGAGCACATCAGCACGATTGGTTGCGGCAACCACGATGACCTGGTCAGAGGCCTCGAAGCCGTCCATTTCTACCAAGATGGCGTTGAGTGTTTGCTCACGCTCATCATGACCACCCGATGAGAAACCACCGCCACGGCGTCGTCCGACCGCGTCGATTTCGTCCAAGAAGATGATGCACGGGGAATTCTCTTTGGCCTGCTTGAACAGGTCACGAACCCGGCTTGCGCCAACGCCAACGAACATTTCGACGAAGTCCGAGCCGGAAATCGAGAAGAACGGTACGTCTGCCTCGCCAGCGATGGCGCGGGCCATCAATGTCTTACCGCACCCCGGAGGACCTTCAAGAAGCACTCCGCGCGGAATGCGTCCACCAAGTTTCTGGAAGCGCTTGGGGTTCTTGAGGAACTCCACCAACTCGGAAACTTCTTCCTTGGCTTCATCAATACCGGCAACGTCAGCGAAAGTGACGTTGACACTTTCCTTGGTCTGCACACGGTGACGGCTCTTGCCGAAACTGCCAAGCATGCCGCCCGGTCCGCCACCGGCGCCGCGCATGGAGCGAGACAAGAAGAAGATCAGCGCTCCAAAGAGGAGCAGTGGTCCAATGATGGTCAGGAACAGTTGCCCGACGAAGGAACTGCCAACGTTGACGTTGAAGTCAATGCCTTCCTTGCGGAGTTCGGCGTAATACGTATCCATCGCGCGCGGGTCAAGGAGTACGGTGACCGGCGTTGGATTCTTGTCCTCAGTGATACCGGGCACGCTGCCGGGCTTCAGTTTGCCAATCGCTTGTGATTCGGTCACTTCTACCGGACCAGTGATCTTGCCTTCTTTGGCGTAGGTGATGAACTGCGACCACGAGACCTTCATGCCCGGAGTGCTGCTTGACGTGAGCACTACGTAGACCAGCCCCAGGAGTGCAGCCAGCATGACCCAGGTGAGTACGCCACCGCCGCGCTTGGGCAATGGTGATGGTGGGCCACCGCGGCCTTCGGGCTTCCCACCGCGGCTGCGGGGGTCCTCGTCGGCGAAGAAGATGGCGGTGGTATCGAGGTTTCGAGAGTCGGTGGATGTCATGGGATCTGTTGAACGATATGCACGATCGGCAGGAAAGGTGGGAATCACCAGTTTCCTTGTAAATTTGCCACGATATCGGTGGCCAGATTCTGAACAACGGCAATTCGACCGATGTCGGTGGGTTCGGAAGACGGCCGGCTGGGTACAAACAAGGCGCTTCCTTGGAAGCCATTGCGAGCCACAATCACCTTCCCGGTGCGCTGATCGATCCATTCCCAGTCCACAATGACTTCGTAGAGCATTTCTTCGCTCAGACCGGTGCTGCGGCTCTTGGAGAGTTCGCGCAGGGTTCGCTTTCGCACCTTTCCGCGCAACAGTGTGTCGGCGCGCGCATCGGAAGCGATGTGGTAGGGGGTGATCGCTTGAACTTCCTTAATGAGCGCTTCGGTCAATTCGCCGTTGATCGGTCGGTCGAAGGTGTCATTGCCGAACACCGCCACGGCGATGGTGCGGTATTCCTTGGGAAACCGGCTACGCATGGAGTAGCCATCTGATTCTTCGGCGGTAACCGGCGCACTATCGCAACTGGCGAGAAGTGCCGCGGAGATCAGCGCAAGGCAGAAGAGTGGGGCGCGAAGCATGAAGTTCATGGGGTGGACGGGGCGGGTGCGGGGGCCGGGGCAGGAGCAGGCGCGGGAGCAGGTGCAGCCGCTGGTGCCGGGACGGGTTCCGCCTGCGGCGCGGGTGCGTCCTTCGCAGGAGTCTCTGGCTTCTTCTCCGGCATCTCCACCGTACCGGATTGTGTTGAGAACTTCTCGTCGATCCTGATCTTCTCTTCGATGATGTCTTCTGCGCCTGGTCCAATCGTTGCAGCAGCGCGCGAGTCCTTGATCAGCTCAGCTCGAATCGCCGCGTAATTGGGAGCCGACGTGCGAATGGATTCCGGCAATTGTTCAAGCACATCATTGATGGCTCGCAGTGCCTGAATAGTGGAGACTGATCGTGGATACTTCTTGACGAGTGCTCGGATTTCGCGCTCCGCGCTGATCGGGTCGCCAAGTTGCCAATACCAGTTGGCAGTGGTGAGTCGCTTCTCCGCTTCGCTTTCGTAGATGCGCAATAGAATCGCTTCGGCGCCAATCTGCTTTGCCAATTGTGGCTCGGTTGCTTGTAATTCGCGCAACTTTCCAGAGGCTTCCTGCAAGCCCTTGGCATCAAACTGTGGTCCCTTGTAGGTCGAGCAGTACGCCGCAATCAGTCGCAGGCGCGCCTTGTCCACCAAGCGCGAGCGCGGATAGTTCTGCACGTACAGGTCATAGGCATCGGCAGCAAGAGACATATCACGGCGGTCGTAGTAGAAGTCTGCCAGCTCCATACCGGCCTTCTCTGCGAGGGCACTGCCGGGGAGTCGCTCTTGGATTCGAATCAGAATTTCCTGCGCGTCATCGTCGGTATTCACCCAACGGAATGTTCCCCAGAATTTGCGCTTCAGTCCCCCCGCGTACATCTTGGCGATATCAAGTTCGCGTTCGAGCGCTGGGATGAATGACGCGGTGTACGCGTAGCGTCGTGCAATATCTTCCAGGTCAAAGAGCGCGTCGTACTCTTCCTTGAGCGCCATCTTTGCGTCAGCGCGGGTGAGCAGCGCCTCCGGTCGAAGCGAGTCAGCGGGGAATCGTTCCAGCCACGCGTCCATGAGTACCAACGCGCGCTTGGGCTCTCCCTTGGCCAGTGCCAACTTTGCCAAGTTCACCACCGCTGCGGGGGTTCCCGGTGCTGGCGCGTCCAGTTCCTTCCACCGATCGTTGTCGTCCAGTTTGAAGTCCTGCTGCGCCATCGCTCCCGCGGAAATCGCGGCGGCGGTTACAAGGGCGGCCCAGGTCATCAGCAAACGCATGCGCCGGATCGTACGCTTGCCATCGATGCGTGCAGCCGTCATTGCCAACCCAGCCTCCGGCCGCGGCCGGTCCCTCGTTGCCGCCGAGCGGATCTGCAGCGCGTTGGCGGCTCGGGGGATTGTTCCTACGCGTTTGCCACTTGATGCATCCCGTGCCGACCTTGAAGCCGCGTGCGTTGGCGCCCTTGCGGTGGTGGCGGTGGGGGGCGATGGAACGGTCCGATCGTTGGCTGCCAAAGTGGCTGGCGGATCGGTTCCGCTTGCCATTGTGCCAACCGGCACGGAGAACTTGGCAGCCCGGGAGTTTGGGTTTCGATGCTCGCCGGCAGTCCTTGCTGATCGCATCTTGGCCCGACAATCGCGCGCGGTTGATCTTGGATTCATCCGCCGAGCCGGGTTGCCGGATCATGCATTTCTGGTGATGGTGTCCGCCGGGTTTGACGCCGACGTGGTGGCCGCACTCGGGGCGACGCGGCGGGGACCGGTGACATATGTTGCGTACGCTCGGCAAATTCTGACGCTCTTGCGCCACTGGCAGGCGCCGGGGTTTGTGGCGGAGAGCGGGGCGCTGGGGCTGCCGAACCAACAGGACGCCGTCGACCAACCGACCGAAGCGGCCGAGCCAGCCCCGTCCGGCGCGGTCTGGGCTACCGAACGCATTCAGGCGGCGGGGCAACTCATAATTGCCAATTCACGGCAGTACGCGCTGCGGCTCAATCCTGCTCGGGCGGCTGATCCGTCGGACGGACTGCTGGACACCGTGGTACTGCCCGCTCACGGGGGTTGGAGCATGGTCGCGTGGGCGCTTCGGCTGGCGCTGTCGCCCGGGGGGATCGCGGGCGCTTGGACGGCACGCGGTCCTGCATGGCGGGTGCAGTTTGATCGCCCCACGTTGATCCAGGCAGACGGCGACCCCGTTTCGGGTGGCCCGGTGCAGCGCATGGAGGTGGCGCTCCACCCCGGAGTGCTTCGGATCGTCGAGATGAATCGGGCGCAGGGTTTGCCCGCGGGCGCCTGACCCGCAATTTCTGCGCACAATCTGCAGTAATTGCCGATTTCCCGCCGATGAAGGGTACTGGAGCCACGGATGGCCGCAGTCATACCTTTCGAACGACATCTGCTTGCGCGAACCTTCGCGCGCCGCCGCGCGGTGCGTGCACGAGTCATCGCTGTCATCGCCACACTGCTCACCGCGTGGTGCGCGCATGTTGCCATGGCCGCACCGGCGACCCAGTCAGCGGCCGAGCAGCAGTCGCTCGGTTCGGTTCAGCAGTCCGCGCAGTCAGCGACATCAAGTGGCGTTTCCGAAGCAGTGCGAATGCTCGGTGCGCTGACCGTGGTAGTTGGGCTGGCATTCGCGGCGAAGTGGTGGCTGCGACGCAGCGGAATCGCAACGCGCATGCAGGGTGGTGCGTTTGAGATTGTCGCGCGTCACTCGGTGGGTCGTGGGCAGAACATCTTGTTGGTGCGATTTGGTCCACGGCTGCTCTGTGTCGAGCAGGCACGCGACGGCCTGCGCACGCTGAGTGAGTTGACTGATCCTGCGCAAGTGGCGGCAACCATGGCAGAGGCTCGCGGTAGTGATTCGAATCGTGGAGCTTCATCTGCGTCCGTGGCGAGTCAGTTTCGCGGCGCAGCGCTTGATACGGATTCCGGTTCCGCTGCTCGCACCGTTGACCTTCGACGCGGGAAGGAATCCGGTTCATGACGGGTCAAGACTCCGGTATCGATCCCATTTCAATCGTGGCTGGCGCGGCAAACGCGCTGCCGGCGGGCGTGGGATTCAAGGGCGCGGTGGATCTCTTGGTGCTTCTTACGGTGCTCTCACTTGCACCGGCGATTCTGATGCTTTGCACCTGCTTTACGCGGGTTGTGGTGGTTCTTGGGTTGTTGCGACAGGCGGTCGGCGCGCAGGCAATGCCGCCAACGCAGGTGATCGTTGGGCTCTCATTGCTACTCACCATGGCCGCCATGGCTCCCACATTTACGCGCGCGTGGGACGCAGGTGTGAAGCCATACATGGACGGCACCACCACCAATCCGGAAGAGGCGTGGGGCGCTGCGCGGCAACCGCTGCGCGACTTCATGTTTGCGCAGATCGACGCGTGCGGCAATTGGCAGACGGTGTACATGTTGCTTGAGCACCGCGGTATTGATGTCAGTGACACATCCAAACTCACGCGCGCCGATGTTGACATGGCAACGCTCGTTCCGGCATTTGTCTTGAGTGAATTGAAGACGGCGTTCCTGATTGGCTTTCGAATCTTCCTTCCGTTTGTAGTAGTTGATCTGGTGGTGGCCGGAATCTTGGTGAGCCTAGGAATGTTCATGGTTCCGCCATCAATGGTTTCCATGCCGCTCAAGTTGCTCCTCTTTGTGCTGGCCGATGGATGGACCCTGGTAGCAGGGTCGATCTTGGCGGGCGTGGCGGCGGTGACCTAACCATGGAATCTGCACCCATCGATCTTGTGCAGTCTGCGCTGGTCACCGCACTGGTGGTTGCGACCCCCATTCTGCTGGTGGCGTTGGTGGTTGGTTTGATCACCGCGCTGCTGCAGGCAGCCACGCAGGTGCAGGATCAAGCCGTTTCAGCGGTACCCAAACTGCTCGCCTGTGGATTGACGCTGGTGGTGCTGGCGGGATGGATGGTTTCCAAGTTAGTGACCTTTGCACAAGCGATGTTTTCGGGAGGCGTCTACTAATGGACGGCACCACCACGCTTGCAACGTTGGCGCCACTGGCGCTTGCCACGTGCCGGGTGATGGGCGTTGCCACCTTTGCGCCGGTGGTTGCAGCGGCAGCGGTACCAGTGCGCATTCGTGTGGCCATTGCAGCAGTCATCGCCGTGGCCGCGCTGCCTGCGATCGGCGCGTCTGGACTTCCCGCAGCGGCGATCGCCGAGCCGTGGCGTTTGCTCCCCGCCGCCGCACTGGAGTTTGCGCTGGGCGCAGTGATTGGTGTCATTGCCATGCTGCCAGTAGCGGCCTTTCGAACGGCGGGATCGCTTGCAGGCATGCAAGCGGGGCTTGGATTCGGCCAACTCTATGACGGTGGCAGCGGCGAAGAAGATGGCGGCGATGCGTTTGAGCAACTCTTCGCGGTGCTCGGCGCCGCATGCTTTGTGTGGGCTGGGGGCCTTGACGCAGTGGCGCTCTCCACGCTTCGGAGCTTTGATTACGTTGCACTTGGCGCGTGGAGCCCGAACGCAGGCATTGTTGGAACCGTCATGGGCGCGGCAGTTGCTGCTAGCGAGCTGGCATTCCGGGTTGCGCTTCCGGTCACTGCGGTACTGGTGGCCGAAGCGATTGTCTCTGGATTTGTGGCGCGTAGCGTTCCTGGCATCGCGCCGCTTGCCTTTGGATTTCCAGTTCGATTTGCTGTTGCCATACTGGCACTGCTTGCCGGCGCAGTCGCCATGCAGTCGGCGATGCATGGCGCGGTAGCGGGCATGCTTGACTCCATGCACTCCGCAGTAACGGGAGGTGCAGCATGAGTGGTGAAGAACGAACGAACCAATCAGGTGAGATGCGATTGGAGCGCATTCGATCAGAGCACGGAGTGCCGGTACGTCGATCGCCGATTGCCGTTGGTGCACTCATCGGCGGAGCGCTCGGCGCATGGGCTGCGAATGTTCCGCAGCAGCTGCTGGAAACCGTGCGCGGCGGACTCCGGTTGGCATCCGATATTGCGCCTGCTGATGGCGCTGCGGTCATTCAAAGCACGGCGCTTGCAGTGGCGGCCATTGCGTGGCCGGCGCTTGCATGCGGGCTTGCGGGTGCCGTCGTGGGTGCGCTTATCCAGACAGGATTTCGGGTGCGTTCATCGCTTGGTGCTTCGATCGCCATGCGCCTGCCTTCAGGGAAGGCAGCAGGCGGTGCGGCAGCACGTTTGTCATGGGCGCTGGTGTTGATTGGTGCAGCGGCATGGGCGGTGTTTGCGCACTGGTCGGATGTTTCTGCGTTGCCGGCGCTACCGATTGCAACGGCAGTGGCGTCTGCGGCGCGGATTGTGCTCGACGCGGTACTTGCCGCACTGGCAGCAGGTGTGGTGTGTGCAGCCGCGGATGTGGCGATCGCACGATGGAAGTGGGAGCGATCCACACGCATGGATGACGCTGAAGCGCGCGAAGAACGCCGTCGTACGGAAGGTGATCCCAATACGAAGTCGCGCCGCACTTCACAGGCGCGCAGTATGAGGCGGGGGCAAAGCATGAAATCGGTAACTGCTGCGGGCGCTGCTCGTGGAAAGGACTTGCGTGAACAGGCTGCTTGATCGAATTCTTGCGTTCCTCTCAGAGCATCGTTCGTTGGCGTTGCCAGCGGCACTGCTTGGCATGGTGGTGGTGCTGGTAGCGCCGCTCTCGCCATTGGTAATGGATGTGTTGGTGGTGCTGAATTTCGCATTGGCCGCTTTGGTGTTGGTGCGAGCGGCAACACTGCGTAGCCCGCTTGATTTCAGCGTCTTTCCAGCGCTACTGTTGGGAACCACGCTCTTTCGTCTAGTCATCAATGTGGCATCAACGCGATTGATCTTGGGTGCCGATGCGGTCACGCCGGTGGAGGCGCAAGGCGTCGCCGGGCAGTTCATTGAGTCGTTCGGCCAGTTGGTAGCGGGGAACAACATTGCCGTTGGTGCGGTGGTGTTCCTGATTCTGGTGATTGTGCAGTTTGTGGTGATCACCAAGGGCGCCTCGCGCATGGCAGAAGTTGCCGCGCGCTTTGCGCTTGATGCACTGCCTGGGCGACAGATGGCTATCGATGCTGATTTGGCAGCCGGTGCAATTGACGGCACCGAGGCGCGTGAACGTCGCGATGATCTGGCCCGCGAAGCAGATTTCTTTGGGGCCATGGATGGCGCAAGTCGATTCGTCCGCGGTGACGCCATCGCCGGAGTGGTCATCACTGCCGTCAACATTGTTGGCGGTATAGCAACCGGCGTGCTGCAGAAGGGATGGACGCTGTCTGAGACCGGTCATGCCTTCACTGTGCTGACCATTGGTGACGGTCTTGCCGCGCAGATTCCGGCGTTTGTGATCGCCATCGCCGCGGGCTTGGTGGTGGCACGCGCCGGGCGCGGTCGAACACTCGGCGAAGAGATGCCCAAGCAACTGGTAGGCAACCCCCGATCACTGTGGATGTTGGCTGGATTTATGGCCATTCTTTCATTCACGCCACTGCCAACCATGCCGCTCCTCCTGGGTGCCGGAGTGATTGGGCTCGGAGCACTGATTGCAACGCGTGTGCAGAAGACGGCTGCGCGCACTGAGCAGCTGTCGGATCGCGTTGGGCAGGCGGGCGGTCGTGGCGAACTCGCGCGTCGTCCGGGTTCGGTCGCGGTGGTCGATCCTGCCATTGCGCGGCGCACTGCGGAAATCGGTGCGCTCTTAGCGGTGGAGCCGCTTGAGGTGGAAATTGGCGCGTCGCTCGTAGAACTTGCCCGTGCTGGCGATGCGTCGCCGATTCTCAAACGCATCGAGGCCGTGCGCCGCCAAGTGGCTCAGGACCTGGGCATCGTTGTGCCAGCGGTTCGAGTGCGTGATGATCGCTCGCTTGCGTCAGGTGGTTACCGCATTCGCGTACGCGGTGCTACGGTTGGTGAGGGTGAGTTGCGTCTCGGCGAGTTGCTCGCCATGCCAGGTGACGGTCGTCTGCCGCGGCTTCCCGGAATTCGAACCCGTGAACCTGCATTCGGTCTTGATGCACTGTGGATTGCCCCCTCGCTTCGTCCGCAAGCAGAGGCGCAGGGCTGCGCGGTTGCAAGTCCAGAGTCGGTATTGGGTGCGCACTTTGCCACCGTGGTTCGTCGGCATGCTGATGAGTTGCTGACCCGCGAACATGTTGCGGATCTACTAACGGAACTGGCGCAGCGCGCCCCGCGATTGGTTGCGGAAGCGGTGCCGGCATGCATTCGCCCCGGCGAGTTGCAGCGGGTCATGCAGTTACTTCTGCGCGAGCGGGTACCGGTGCGTGATCTTGAGGCAGTGCTTGAATCCATTGCCGATGCAGCGCAACGATCCCGCGAACCGCATTCGCTGGCGGAAGCAGCGCGTTTGGCACTGCGCCGAACGATTTGTCAGCAGTACGCACGTCCCGACGACGAGGGTCGCCCAGTACTGACCGTGGTTGTTGCTTCGCAGTCGCTTGACGCGCTGGTTGCATCCGCAGTCACCTTGATTGATGGTGAGCCAGCGACGCTACTGACGCCTGCGGACGCGGCGGCAGTTGTTCGTGCCGTAGCGGCTGCGGCGCGGCCGTTGGCAGAATCGGCGCTTCCGGTGGTGGTGATTTCTACGCGCACTTCACGGGCAGGGCTGGCGCGATTGCTCACGCCGCACATTCCCGGTTGCGCGGTACTTGCCTACGACGAATTGGTACGAGGTATTGAAGTTGATCGGATCGGCGAAGCAGTTTTCACAGAAGAAGGCACGGAGGTGGCAGCATGACGCGCGTTCGATACATCGCTGACAGCATGACGGAAGCAATCACCGCGGCGCGCCGCCACCATGGAATGGGGGTACGGATCGTGCACGCGGGCGCACGGCGTACCGGCGCATTCAGCCGCACGCTTTCGTTTGAAGTGATCATCGAAGCAGCATCGCGGACCACTCAGGCGCGTCGAGCCGCGCGCGAAGCGTTGGCACGCGCAGTCATGGTGGGGCGCATGGCTGCAGATGAGGCCAACGCATCGATCGCCACCATGACCACCGGACCGGCCTGTGCCGCGGTGATGGCGCGTCTTGGTGCACGTCTGCGCGCGCAAGCGCTGCCGGGCGAATTGGTGGATCACGTCCTTGGACAAGTGGGCGCGGAATTGCAGTCAGCAGCCGCGGACGAAATCGAAATGATGGCTCAAGCCGCAGCAGTGAATGCGGTCGCCGGACTGCTTCCGGTAGCGGTCACGCATGCGCCGCGCCGTGCTGATGTCGCTGGGCGACCGCGGATCATTGCGATCGCTGGTCCAACCGGCGTCGGCAAGACCACCACGCTTGCCAAACTTGCCGCCGAATGGCGTGTGACGCGTGGATTACGCGTCGGATTGCTTGCAGCCGATTCGTTTCGAGTGGGTGCTGTTGAACAACTGCGCACCTATGGATCAATCATCGGTGTGGAAGTACGGGCGGCCAATGGAGCATCATCAGCACGCGAGGCGCTCGCCGCGCTTGCTGGGTGTGACGTGGTACTGGTCGATACTCCAGGACGTGGACATCGCGATGTTGGACGTATCGGTGAGATTGCTCACCTACTCACCGCGGTGCGGCCAGACGAGACGTATCTGGTGTTGCCGGGATCTGCGTCCACGCGCACCCTTGAGGAATCGTCCGATGCGTTTGCGCCGATCGGTGCCACGCACGTGGTGCTGTCAAAGTTGGATGAGAGTGAAGGCCTCGGCGCGCTCATCGGTGCGGTCCGTCGTGGTGGCACGCCAACAAGTTGGTTCACCACGGGGCAGGAAGTACCGGATGACATTGAGCATGCCGACGCGCACGCATTTGCGCGGCGGCTCCTGGGAGAATCAATCGTGGTGGAGGCGGCAACCTGATGGACACGCAGGCCGCGAATCTTCGCGCGCGTGTGGCAGCCGTGGCAGCGGCAGCGAGCGGTGCTCCGGCAACGCAACAGCAGCCGGCGGTGAAAGGTGCTTCGGTGCAAACACCGGTGCGTTTGGCACGAACCATTGCAGTTGCAAGCGGAAAGGGCGGAGTTGGCAAGAGCACGCTGGCGCTGGGAATTGCCATGGCAGCGGCAGAGCGGGGCGTGAAGACGGCATTGGTTGATGCTGATCTTGGCCTTGCAAATCTGGATGTCTTATGCGGCGTTCGTCCCGCGCGCACTGCTGCTGACTGGCTCAGTGGGCGCGCTCAATTATCAGAGTGCTTCACCACCATTGCGCCGCGCCTATGGTTGCTGGCTGGAGCATCCGGCGTTGCACGTATGGCAGATCTTGAACGACCGCAACGCGCGCGCCTCATTGAAGGACTCGCGCGCGTTGCTGCGCATGTTGAACTCATGGTGGTTGATCTTGGAGCAGGTATCGGCGCGGGCACGCTTGACATCGCTGCTGCAGCAGATCGATTGCTCATTGTGACAACGCCTGAACCAACATCACTTGCTGATGCCTATGGATTTGCAAAGGCATGTGTTCGTCACGGCAGACGTGATGGATGGTGTTGTGCAACCACCATGGCGATCGACGCTGCGGATGGCAGTGCAGCAGCGGGGCGTTTGACGCGCACAGCGCAAGCGCACTTGGGCATCACATTCATGGACATGGGAAGTGTGCCCGTGGACCGCGCTGTTCCACTAGCGGTCCGAGCACGAACGCCACTCTTGACCGCAGCTCCTGAATCATCAGCGGCACGCGCCATGCGTGGCATTGAATCTCGTCTCGCTGGTCTTGATGATGGAGTTCAGAACGGCGAAGAATCTGGACGCTTCTTCGCCAACTTTGCTGCGCGGATGGGTGTCCGATGGGGCAATACCGCCGCCATGATTGCGGCCGGGGTGGCCGGAATCGGCGGCGTCAGTGCTCGATAAAAAATTTGCAATATTGCGACAAAATGGCTTGCAGAGACTCCCTGCTGCTTGTTATATTGGACCCGCTGGAACGATCGTCAAGGATCGATGACGGTCCAGCACCCCGCGACATGGATGTTGCGGGGCCCAACGGAGGGAGGTTCACCTGAACGGGTGGGCGTCCTTCCTTCATCGCTGGCTCATGGCGGGGATCCGCCGTGAATCAGGCAGTGTGCATTTCCCTGCACTCTTCTCGAAGGTCAAGGAGCGACCGATGTCGAAGAGCCACGCGCGGACGTCGTCAGTTACGACGCAGTCTGCAACGAGCAAGCGTTCGTCCCCCAAAGCACCCTTACGCGGGGCTTCGGCTACCGCAGTGGCGAAGTCGCCTGCGCGCAGCGCAGCAACATCGACACCGCGAAAGTCCGGTTCCGCAACTGCTGGTACTGCCGTCAAGGCAGCTCCAGCAGCAACAACCGCAGTGACTGCCACAACTGCCAAGAAGCGGGGCGTGCTGACGCCCCGTACATCACCAGCCCGAACTGACGGCGCCAAGACCACTATTGCTACGCGGACAGCTCCACGCGTCGCCGGTGGGCGTGCTACTCCGTCACGCGTCATTGAAGTGACGGCACCGGTTCGCACATTGGCATCGGCAAATCCGCCGATTGCGCCACCATCAACATCGGCACTGCTCGATCCAGTCTGGATTGCCTACGGGAATGCCCGTGAGCGCCAGGACGAAGCTCGTTTGCAGGACCTGCGTAACAAGTTGATCGAGCGCTACTACGACGTGGTTCGTTACGCCGCTGAGCGCATGCACACGCGCTTGCCAAATGAGGTGGACGTGAATGACCTCATGAGTGCCGGTTTGTTTGGCCTCATGGACGCCATTGACGCATTTGATCCACACCGTGGCGTGAAGTTTGAGACCTATTGTGCGCCGCGCATCCGAGGCGCCATCTTTGACGAGTTGCGCGCCATGGACTGGGTTCCGCGCTTGGTGCGCAGCCGTACGTCCAAGGTGGAGAAGGTTCGCAAGGAATTTGAGTTGTCAAACGGCCGCAAGCCAACTGATGACGAAGTTGCAAGCCTGATGAACGTCTCCAGCGCTGAGTACGACAAGTTGCAGAAGGATTCTCGACCAGTTGGCGTGGTGAGCCTGGACCGCAAGGCCTTTGAGAGCGATTCAAGCCGCGACGTTCGTGAAGTTGACGTCATTGAAGACGGTCGCCAGTTGAATCCGGCTGAGCTGGTTCAACGTGGTGATTTGCAGGGCCTGATTACCAAGGGTCTTTCGCGTGCGGAGCGCCTGATTGTGATTCTCTATTACTACGAAGAGATGACCATGAAGGAAATCGGTCTCACGCTTGACCTTTCCGAGAGCCGTGTCAGTCAAATGCACTCCAGCATCCTGGCGCGATTGAAGGCGCAGATGCAGCACCGTATGAAGGAATTCTGACCCACTATTCGGGCGACTGTTCAGCCCGTTGCACATGTCCACGCTTTGGAGGGTCCACCTTCCCGAAGCAACGCGCCCCGCGAGAACCCTCGCGGGGCGCGTTCATAAATAGGTGCCGTTCACCACTGTCCCCATTTTCGGGGCGCGGTCGGAGTGAGTTGAGTCGTCCCCCGCCCCCTCCGTTGCGCGCGGGACCCTCGGACGCGGACGGCTGCGCTCCACAAGGTTCCGCTTAGCCTCGGGCGAATCTGTTCGTCCGGTTGGCACCCACGGGGCGTACGTCCAACT
>JBDKKN010000080.1:0-10730 GCA_039796075.1 Planctomycetota bacterium
CAATACTGGCGATCTTTGCCCTGCACCCACCCATGGGTGTGTTCTTGGCTGCCTTGGGCTCATCGTTGGCGTTTGCGATCGCCGTTCGCAACTTGCGGCACCGCTCCGCATTGGTGATAGCAACAGTGGCATCTGGAGCAACTGCGGGTCTGGCAATTGTATTGGCTGGGTTCGCGCAAGGGTTTCATGATCGAACCGTGGTTGCCCAAGTGTTGGGCGATTCACTGGTAGCAGTAGTCACCGCGTTCTTCATTGGTTTCCTGGTAATCAGCCTGCTTTCCACCATTGAACGAGTCTTTGGGGTCACCACGGGACTCACCCTCAGCGAACTGCGGGATCCGCGCCAGCCACTTTTGCGGGAACTGCAACGCCGCGCGCCTGGCACATGGAATCATTCGCTGCAAGTTGCCAACATTGCAGAAGCAGCCGCCGAATCAATCGGCGCCGATGCGCTGCTGACGTATGTGGGCGCGCTCTACCACGACATGGGCAAGATGAACAAGCCCGAGTATTTCGTGGAGAATCAAAGCGGCATTAATCGCCACGAACGACTCTCACCTGCCATGAGTTTGCTAGTGATTGTTGGACACGTGAAGGATGGCATGGAACTTGCCGCCGAGTATTCACTTCCGCGCACAGTGCGGCACTTCATTGAGAGCCATCACGGCACCACGCTCATGGAATATTTCTTCCACGTTGCACAGAACCGCGCTGGCGATGATGAGATCAACGAAGCAGACTTCCGCTACCCTGGCCCCAAGCCCGAGACTCGCGAAGCTGCCATCTTGATGCTTTCTGATTGCGTGGAAAGTGCTAGTCGCACACTGAGCGAGCCAACGCCGGCACGTATCGAACAGTTGGTTCGCGATCTCAGCCACAAGCGCCTGGTGGACGGGCAATTTGACGACAGCCCACTAACGCTGCGGGAATTGCGCGTTCTTGAAGATTCCATCATCAAGAGCCTGAACGCCATCTACCACGGACGCATCAGCTATCCGTCGGCTCGGACCGAGCAGCGCGAGGCGCGCGGCGACCAGCCGATGCCGAGAGTGGCGTCTTAACCGGAACACCGGCGCATTCAATCACTCTCCATGCGGCGTTGGATAGCGCCACCGACTCCAGCCGTTCAAGCGGAACGCGGTGCGCGCCCGCAATTGCTGGCGTGCATTCGCTTGAACTCACTAGCACTGTGAATTCCACGATGCGATGGCTAGTCACGTGTGTGAACTGCGCAACTTTGTTGACTTGTATTCCCCACGTCGTACCGATCGCGGTGACGTCGAGCGGAGTGTCTGACTCAATGGTTGGTGGTTGCAACATGCCAGCCCACAACCCGGCGGCGGGTCGTTCAGTGAGCAACACTCCGCGATCGTCAACGTGCACTAACGAATGCCAGTAGAGCGTGCGGCGCGTTGCGCTCCGACGCGGCGCTGGAATGCTGGCCGCGCGGCCAGAAGCCCGACCCGCACACTGCGCCACGAGCGGGCAAGCATCGCAGCGCGGCGCGGCGGGCGTGCATACGGTTGCACCAAGTTCCATGAGCGCCTCGTTGGTCACTCCTGGTGCAGAGGCGACCTGCACTAGCCGAGTTGATTCACGCCACGCCCATCGCTCCGCGGCTGGATCACCCATGCGCGTTTCGTGGTCGGCAAGGCGCGACAAGACGCGAAGAACATTGCCATCAACAATCGCCGCCGCCTGGCCAAAGACAATGCTGGCAATGGCGCCAGCGGTATATCTACCGATACCCGGCAGCGCAGCGAGTGCTGCAACGTTCTCAGGAACCTCGGCGCCGTGCATGTCCCGAATGGCCTGCGCCGCGCGGTGCAGAAATCGTGCGCGTCGGTAGTAGCCCAGACCCTGCCATGCTGCCAGCACCTCCTGCTCCGGCGCGTCGGCGAGGGAACGAACGGTGGGGAACTTTGCCATGAAATTGGCAAACCGCTCAACCACCCGGGACACCTGCGTCTGCTGGAGCATCAGTTCGCTGACCAAGGCTCCATATCCGGAGCGCTCTGACCGCCACGGCAACTCCCGCGCGGCCGAGGGGTACCACGCCTCTAAACGGGCAGAAACCAGCGATAAATCGGGAATTTCAGGCCCGGCGGAAGATGTGTCCGGGGAGGGGGAACCCGCGCGGGGGGTGGTGCGGATGGTCATAAGCCCACTGGGTTCGCTTGCGGTGAGATCAACGCCGCGGGTAGCGTATCTCGCTGTGGGCGTCTTGGACGCCGTTGCCGTTTCGAATGCCTGCCCCGTGGCGGGTTTAAATCTCTGGAATACACACCATGGCTAAGTTGTTCTACACGCTCGAGGAAGCTGCCCAGAAGCTTCGCAAGTCCCAGGATGAGATCATGAGCATGGCCCGCGCTGGCCAGCTTCAGGAACTCCGAGACAAGGATCAGGTGCTCTTCCGCCGCTCTGCGATCGATCAGATCGCCGGGGACGGGGACATGGGCAGCGACATCAATTTGGACGGTCTTGATCTCTCGGGCGGCGGCAGCAGCATGGGCGCCATGGATGAGCTCCGTCTTGACGACAGCTCCGTCACTCCAGTCGCGCCAGCAGCGGGCGGAATGAACGCCGGGCTCAACATGAATGATGACCTGAGCATGGACGATGGCTTACGGATGGACGACGGCCTGCGGATGGACGACGGCCTGAGCCTTGACGACGACCTCCGCATGGATGCCGGTCCAATCGCCGCAAGTGGCGCTGACGACTCCATGAGTCTTGATGATCTGAGCCTTGCTGACGACGATGAGCCAGCCCCGGCACCAACCCGCGCCCCCACGCCAGCAGCGGCGCCAATGGCTCGCTCGGCACCACCAGCGCGATCACCTGCTGCCAGCAGTGGCGGCAGTGGCATTGGTCTTGCAGATAGCAGTGCTGACAGCATGATGATGGATGCTCCGGCATCATCGGGTGCCGGTCGCGCCAGCGCTAACGATGACTCCATGTCTCTGAACTCCGACCAGACCCAGCTTGAAGCTGTTGGTTCCGGCAGCGGATTGCTTGACATCTCCAGCGACGAAAGTTTCTTCGGCGCGCAGATGATTGAAGAGAGCATGGGCGGCGAAGATGCTGCGATGACTGAAAATACCGCGGACATCTTTGGTGGCGGCGAAACCGCAGCCACCGAGGAAGCCGCGCCAGTGACGTCGGGGACATCCGCCGTCACCTTCGGCACCGCCGCGTTGGCCGAAGCGAGGGATCCAAAGTTCTCAGGATTCACAGCGGGCGCGATGATTGTCGCAGCCATCGCCCTAGTTGGAATGGGCTGGTCCGTCACGGAAATGATGGTTGGCAATTACACCGAAGTGGCGAAGATGATTGCCGAGAACTGGATGTATGTACTCGGCGGCACCGCCGGCGCCATCTTGGTGTTCGGTGGAGTCGGACTCGGAATCGGTAAGGCAACTGCCTAATTTCGTATGACCCTGACTCACTACGGAATTAAGGAATGGGGCACGATCACCCTCATCGCCGCAGCCATTGCTGGCGGCTTTGTGTGGGCTGCCATGTGGTGGCCCGCGGTGGCAACAGCGCTGGTCTGGCTGGCGCTAGTGGCGTTCTTCCGAGATCCACGCGGGCGACGCCCGGCGACCGACGCCCCCAATGACATGGTGAGCCCAGCAGACGGAAAGATTTCTGCTGTGTTTGATGTGGAACACCACACAGCGATTGGTGGCCCCGCAAAGGTCATTCGCATTTTCCTCAGCGTCCTTGACGTGCACATCAACCGGTTCCCATGCGACGGCGTGGTAGCAACGATTACCTACACGCCGGGTAAATACCTTGATGCACGCAGTGCAGAGAGCGCCAAGGTGAATGAGTCAACGGTGACCGCACTCACTACCGCCAGCGGTGAATGCATTGGTATTCGCCAGATTTCCGGCGCGATTGCTCGACGAATTGTCTGCGCCGCGCACATCGGTGGTCGAGCCAAGCGCGGCGCGCGCTTTGGAATGATCAAGTTTGGATCGACGACTGAACTGATCCTGCCACGCCCCGCCGATGTGACCGCTCACGTTGCGGTGGGCGATCGCGTCACTGGTGGCGTAACGATCCTGGCCACACTTGCGGCACCGCGCTGAAGTCGTTCAATCATGATCCGGTGGAGTAATCGGCCACTCTGTTCCGCGCTGCACAACGATGCGGGTGATCCGTTCGATTTGTTCCCCTAACACAGCCCCAATCGATCCCACAATCTCTGGGGCGTTCGGCTGCCATGCTTGCGCTGCCGGTTGGAAGAGAAGCACTGCACCAAATCGTTCGCCACGAAACACCAGCGGCGCAATGATGGCGCGATTGTCTGCCAAGATGCCGCCGCCCGGCGGTGGCACGGACACCATCTCAATGGCACTGTCAAAGACGCTGGCCACTGGTTCATTTCCCAGATGCGTGCAAGCTTCGCGGCCAAGCACGCCAAGCGATGCCTCGGCACGAGCGCGCGACACGCTGTTGGCGCCGTAGGCAGCAACCGCATAGTCGCCACGACTGTTGCACAGCCAGATAGCTACATTCGCCGGACTGACGCGTGCAAGCAGGTGCTCGGTTGCAACGGTCAACATGGTGTCAATGTCCAGGTCCTGGCACAGTAAGCCGCGCAGTTCTGCGGCAGCAACCGCTGCTTCCGTGCGTGCGTCGATGGCCTCGAATGCCACAACGAAGTCATCGCCAGCGCTTCGCAGCCGAGCGCGGGCACTATCGCGTTCAGCGAGAGCTGCGGACCGGCTCGAGAGTGCTTGGCGCAGGATTGACTCAAGGCGCTCGCAGCGGACACGAAGGTCTGCAAGAGTGACGCGAGCGGTGGACGGGCTGTTACGGCGGCTTGACATGGCAATCTAAGCATCGGCCCCGCCGGGGGCGCCCTTCACGACCGTTGCGGCGAACAGCCACATTGACTGCAGCGGGCAGCCTGCGCAGACGGAACTACGGGGCTGGAGGTGGTGTTTCAGGGCGTAGACCATCCGAGCCGCAGACCGTGCCGACCGCAAAGGGCGCACCAGACGCCCGTTTACGTCCCCGGGGACAGCCCGTGGCGCGTCTCCCACAGGGTGACAGCCTCAGCGGGGCGCGGGTAGAGCGGCGCCAAGTGCAGCGGGTCGGTGCGCTCCCCGGCCCCAAGGAGCGCCTCAGCAACCTCTAGGCAGGCGGCAGCCGACCAGTGGGCCGGTTGGAGCCCGCCACGGTCGACGGTGGCTCGGACAAACCCTGGCGGCACCTGCGCGTCGCCAAACAGCGGGAAGGCAATCGACTCTGCGTCACTCTCGGCAAACAGCCCGGCAGACAGAACCTGCGGCATGCCCTGAACATTGCTCATGTGGGTGCACCACGCGGTGCCCGCCTTGGAAGCGAGCGCAACGGTGCAACTTTCTTCCGCACCAAGGTGCCCCATACGCACCGCGGTCCGCGCCACCACCAAGGCCGACGGTACGGCCACCAAACCACAACCAGTGATATCGGCGATCGCCTTGGCGGTAGCGCATGCAACCCGCAGTCCAGTGAATGCCCCGGGACCGCAACTCACCGCAATGGCGGCGAGGCCCGCAGGCGCAACACCGTGCTGCCGGCACAACTCATCAATGGATGCCATGAGGTGATCGTTGGCATCATCGGAGGCCGGAACTTCCAGCTCAAAGATTCCACCCTCGGCGCGCGGGCGCAGTGCGATGCTGCCAGCGCGTTGCGAGATTTCGATAGCAAGAATCGACTCACGCATCAGCTGCGCCGTATGAAGAGAGCGGGACGGAATTCAGCATCAGCTCATTAGCGGTTGGCACATCTTCAGAAAGATTCACTGCAACAACCCGCGCGCCTTCATGGTCAGTGTTTAAGAGAAGCAAATTTGTAAAGGGCGCATCAGCACCATGCTCCACCAGTGCATGACCAAGGACGAACGTTCGAACATTCCAACGCGCTGCCAGCGTTGCCAGCAATTCCTGGTCCCATCCCCTGCCCCACACCATGCGCCACGCATCGCCGGTACGCAACGCGTAATCCTTGTCCACCAGCAACCGATCAACCACACCGCTGTCGAAGGCGGCCAGTTCATGCGGCGCAGGCAGTGAATGACTGAGCATCAATCCATTAGCGCAGCGAATCGCCAGCGGCATAGCGCGAACGTAGCGCCCGATCGCTTCGTCAACCAGAGCGGCATCGTCGCCGAAGGCCCAGTCGAGACCGGCATCAAAGAGTTCTAAGTTGTCGCCGGCGCCCTTGGAGACCGGATGCCGAAACACCTGCGCCAATTCATGGTTTGCAAGCACCACATGCACTTGCCCAGGGAATGCCAGCGTCAACTGCGCCACGCGACACAACATGCGGTAACTGAGATCAACACCGTTTACGAGCCGGTCGCCGTGGATCAATTCATGGAGCACTAAATGATTGTCCAGCGACGCGGTGAGCTTCGCCAACTGCTGCACCAACATGAAGTGCACTGGGTTGTCATGCAAATCGCCAGTCAGCAAGATGCGACCGCGGCGCGGAAGGAACACCGATGATCCCTTGCGAAGCGGATCGGCAAGCATTCGCTCCGCCGCAGCATCAAGTAATGCGCTCACGCCGGCCGCATCCTGCATGGAAATCGTTTGTGGATCAAAACTCACGGAATGACCGTCACTGCCACAAAGACAGGGCCCTTGCCAGTGGGGGTTTCAATCATCACAGGAATGTAGAACGAACCGAAACGCCCTGGCTTTGCAGTGAATTCAAAGGCAATGTCCACAAAGTCGCCCGCACGCTTGGTGGCGGAGACAAATCGAGCCGTGCCCTCAGCGCCCGGAACTGTCATTGCCGAAACATCGCCCCAAGTAGGTGCAGTGACTCGGCCCTGCGCAGCGGGATTCAAGTGCTCAATGGTGGTGGTAAGTGCCACCGGTGTCCCCGCCTTCACTACGCCGGCAAGGACGATGCTCTCGGGCGGAAACCAGAAGCGCGCGGATCGCTCTGGGTCAAATCGACCGCCGGTGGATTCATGGCGAATCCGTAGCGGGATCTGCGCGCAGTCGGCGCGATCCGTATCTATGACCCACCACTGTGGCAGCGCTCCGGGGGAAATCTCTGCGACGCGCCACCGAATGTCATACGCAGCGCGGGCGACATCTTTCGCAGGATCAAAGCCCACAAAGAGTGGCGCCCGACCGCCGGCACTGGTGACTTTGAATGGCTTGCCATCAATGGATGAAAGATGCACCACGCCCTCTTGCTTATCTTTGAGTGCGTCGACAAATGCTGGCGCAGCACGAACGGGTTGCGTGACATCAGCCATCATGTTGGCGAGTACCAGGCCGGGATAACCAGCAACGGTAATCATCACCTTGGCGTCCTTGTCGCCTGGCGACTTGGGTACCAACAGCGATGCAGTCAGTTCTAAAGTTGCGCCGGGAGCGATGACTTTGCCAGCGATGTCAGAAATGTCCGTGCACTTGCAGCTCGGCTGGGCGCGCTCGATAGTGAGTGGCGCACTTCCGATGTTGCGCAGCACAAAGCGCGCGGGGTGCTTGGTGCCCGGTACGACGACGCCGAAATTGATGACGGGCGGTTCCACCATGAGTGGCACCGGTACTGCGGCCGCCGGACCCGAAGGCGGAGCGGCGGCCGATACTGACTGCAGCCCCGCATGCATCAGGCATGCGGCAAGGACGGCGGCGGTCATGGCACTACGAATGGTGTGTAGAAGCATTACGGTTCCCTTCAACCGTGATTCTACGAAGATTGCTGCGTTCAGTCCGCTTGAAGAATCAGACGCTCCAATTACTCAGCATGATTCCCAAGTCAGCTCCATTAATCACGCCATTGAGGTCCAGATCGCCTGGGCACGGTGTGCCGCAGACGCCCCAACCAGCGAGCAGCAAACCGAGGTCTGCGCCGTTGACGACGCCGTTCAGATCCAAGTCACCGAGCAGTGGAGCGATGCACGGGCCATCACCACTTGCGGGAATGATCTTGTAAATCTGCCCGCCGTGATCGGCGATATACACCTCGCCGTCTTCATCTTCGCCGAACGTCACTACCTGATTGACCACGCCACCCTCGGCCGATGTGCCAAGCGCCGCGTTGCGATTCTGGAACTCGCTCTTTACACCGTTGGTGTAACGGAACGACCAAATGTTGGCATTCACGTAATCGGCAAAGAAGTACGTGCCCCGCAGATCAGGAATACGGCAGCCGCGATAAACGACGCCACCACTGATGGAGTAGCCGCCCGTGGTACCGGAAACATGGCTGTAAACATGGATAGGAGCAGTCAGTGTTGGGCTGCCGAATGTGCATCCCGTGAGACCGGTGTTAGCACCGCCTTCGGTGCATCGCCAACCGTAGTTGCGTCCCGCACCGGTTCCAGCCGCTTGGAAGTTGATTTCCTCAACAGCGTTCTGACCAACATCCGCCATCCAAAGATCTCCGGTCACGCGGTCAAAAGTGCAACGCCAAGGATTACGCATTCCGTAGGTCCACACCGTGTCGTCAGCCGTGGTTGCGCCGCCAGCGAACGGATTGTCAGATGGAATCGTGTAATACGGCGCGACCCCGCCAATCGAAGGCTTGATTCGATGGAGTTTGCCGAGTCGATCATTGAGATTCTGCGAGCGATTGCCCGGGTCATTGGCACTGCCACCATCACCAGTGCCCATGTACAGGTTGCCGTCTGGACCAAACTCAATCCAGCCGCCATTGTGGTTCGTGTAGGGATCCGCCCACGTCATCATGACTACCCCAGCGCTGTTGGCGACATTGGGGTTGGACGACACGGTGTATCGAGCCAGGTTGTTGGTACCTGTTCCGGTGTAGTACACATAGAACTGACCGTTGGTGGCGTAGTTGGGGTCGAAGGCCATGCCCAAGAGGCCTTGCTCATCGCCCGTTGATGCACCGCCAGTGACGAGGGCATCAATATCCAAGAACGAAGTGGCCACCAGCGTGTTGTTGGCCAAGTTAACGATGCGGATTCGACCAGCCTTCTCAAGCACAAAGAGTCGAGTGCTATCGCCGGGCGCGTGGGTGATGCATGTTGGATACACCAATCCCGCACTGATAATGCGCTTGGTGTCGATGGCTGTCTGTGCAACGCAGGGAGCGGCGAGGGTGGCGGCAACAACAGCGACAGCGAGTGTGGAGATAGCCTTCATGGGGATCATGGGATTCTTGGGGTGTACTGGGTTTCGAATCTGCAGGTGTGTGGGGTCGGTAACAGTCCAAACAATACGCGCCCGCGCGCCGGGCGGATCGCTGACTTACTAAGATGTTCTGAGAATGCACATCAGCAAGTGGAATCGGTTCACGGGGCGGGACATATCAGTGATAGTTCCCCGGAAACTTCACCCGGGGACAGCCCCAATCAAAAGTTCCCGGACGGTATCGGCTTAGCGCGTCCCCAGGGGCGCCGGCGGTCCGTTGCCGCCGGATACCGATTGCATGGCCGCCCGCGCTTGATCGATCCCGCGATCAAGACGGTCGAACACGGCTTGGTAGCGCACCACGGCGGCGCGGACACGATTGACATCGCCTGCGTCCACCGCTTCGGTAAGAAGTGGAAGCATGGTGGCGGCATAACCGCTGTCCTTGTCACTGGCTACAAGCATGCTGCGGAACCACGGGCGCCCCTCAAGGCCCGCATCGTCAAGCCATGCGCGGTCAAGTGAAATGAGCGCACGATCAATCGCTACGCACGCGTCGCGTGCCGATTGCGATCGATTGGCGGCCGCCGTTCCGATCCAAGGGTGTGCAGATGCGAGCGCGGCATCCAGTTGCGCACCCAATTCGGCAGTGCGACCAGCACGTTCAATGAGTTGGTCAATGGATAGCACGATTTCTGGAGTGGTGGTGCGCTCTTTCAACGCGCGCAGGAATCGTTGACCATCAATACCGTGCCGAGCGGCACTCAATGGAAGCACAGCCGAATCCGCCAAGATGGCCGCCAGCGCGTTGGTGACACGAGTGATCATCAAAGCCGGCGCGTAATCATCACCAACCACTGATCGATACCAAGCAATGGTGTCATAGTTTGAGTGGTAACTGTTGCCTTCGGAACCACCGCTTCCAAATGCAGCGCTTGCCACACCGATGTGGCAATTGAACGCCACGTGATCTGATCCACCGCCGAGCGTTCCAAATTGTGGTTCGTTACGACCGCCACCCGAGAGGCGATCGTAAACCGTTTCATTGGCAGCGCCGCGCGCTTGCGCAACGCGCACGGTTGCGCCAAGAACTGCTTCGCGCAAACTCGGCGAACATGACGCACCGAAAGTTGGGCCCATAGCGGCCATGTCTAAATTCACGTAAGCCACTGCGCCGCGCAGCAATCGATCGCGGTGGCCTTCGACCCACTCAGTGCTACCAATGATGCCAAACTCTTCTGCGCCCCACGCGGCAAACACCACGGTGCGCGCGGGACGTTCGCCAGCGCGCAGTGACTCAGCAAAGCTACGCGCACATTCCATCAACACGATGGTGCCAGCCAATGGATCCGCTGCACCAAAGCACCACGCGTCGTGATGGCATCCAATGATGATCAATTGTTCCGGATGCACTGCGCCTGGAATCATGCCGATGATGTTTGCAGAGCGCCGAATCTTGCGATCCTGCACAACCTTCACACGAACCTGCAATGCGTCGCCACCAGTGATTCGATACTCAAAAGGCAACCCGCCCTTCCAACCAGAATCAGCGGCAACCGGCTCGCCCTGCATGCGGCGCACGATCTCTGCGGCCGCGGCGTAACCAAT